>CBIHRE010000182.1:0-8907 GCA_966212385.1 uncultured Akkermansia sp.
GCCGCCGCTCGTCTGCATGAGGCCGCCGGCGGAGTGGATGCGAAGGCCTTGGGCGATCAGGCAGTCCTGGAGGGTGATGCGAAGGGCCGAGTCGCCGCTGATGGAGAACGTTTCATCGCGCCCCCAGGAGGCGGAGACGTGGTCGAAGATCATATCGCTTCCGCTGGCGATGCCGACGGCGTCCGCGCCGCTGTCGCCGTCGGCGCCCATGCGGAAGCGCACGTAGCGGCAGATCGTGTTGCTCGCGCCGGAGAAGGAGACGCGGTTGCCGTAGACCGTGACTCCGCCGCCGGTGGCGGTCTGGCCGGCGATGGTCAGGTTTGCGGCGACGACGACCGGCGTATCTATTTTAATGATACCGCCGACGTCGAAGACGACGACACGGCCCGAGGCGGAAACGGCGTCGCGGAAGGAGCCGGCGCCTGAGTCGTTGAGATTGGTGACACGGTAGATCGTCGGGCTGGCGGCTGCGCGCGCGCCTTTGGCGTTGGCGCCGAAGCCCTCGGCGCCGGGAAAGGCGGGGACGGAAAAAGCGGTGGTGGTCGCGGCGCACAGCAAAGCCGCGAAGGGGAGGAGCGGGGGGACTCGCATCGGGGAACGACATGGGTAGCGCATCGGTGCTACCCGGGAGATGCGGGCGGATTCGGACAGTCTGCTTCCGGGCGGCCAGCGGACGCCGGAGAAAGAAAAACCCGCGCCGAAGACGGCGCGGGTTTGAAGGAGATCGAAACAACCGGAGTCTGAACTCAGGCGCGGCGACGACGGCGGAGTCCGACGCAGCCGAGCGCGGCAAAACCGCCAAGGAGGGCGAAGGTCGAGGGTTCGGGGACTGCGGTGGCTGCGAACGTGAGCAATCCATCGTTGCCCAAGCTGGCGATCCAGTTGGTGGTATCGTAACCGGAAATCGTAAGACCGGCGACGGAACCGGAGGCGAAGCCGCTAAATAGGCTGTAGCCGACACTGTAGTCGGAAATGCCGCTGAGCGCGATAGATCCGCCTGTGATGCCGAAGGTGCCGGTGCCGCTGCCGATAACCTGATCGTAGCTGCTGGTGCTGCCGATACTCACCGACCAAGTGCCGCCAGACATCGAGAAGTTTTTGTTCGCTGCGAGGGTTAGAGAGCCGGTGCTGGTATCATTAAGGTTCAAGCCGCCCGAATTGAAGGTGACCGTTCCAACGCCCGAGACACCTGATACGGAGGAGACGAGTGTTCCTCCGCCCAAGGTCACGTTACCAGTGCCGAGGGCGCCGGCATTGCCGGCGTTGATTTGACCGGCATTGATAATGGTCGCCCCGCTATAGGTGTTCGCTCCGGAAAGCGTCAGCGAGCCACCACCAATTTTGGTGAATCCATTGGCTCCCGAAAGAACGCCGCTGAGGGTGATGTTCTTCGAAACATCCGCGGCGTCGGCGGCCTTGATGGTTACGCCGCTGCCGTTGAGGTTCATCGCCAGAGAAGACGCCCAATCTGCCTTTGCGCCAAGCGTGCCGTTTGTCAGGTTGATCGTGCGATTGTAGGTGTTGGTAGAATCTTGCACGATACCTCCGCTGCCCAAGTAGAGCGATGCGCTGGCGCCGTTGAGCACGATAGCTCCGGTGGAACCTGCGAAAGCGTTAGAGACGCCAAAGCTGATGCGCTCCACCGTTGAGGTGCCTCCGGTAAAGAGCGCGCCCGAGGAATTCGCGGTGGTGCTGCTCAATCCCAGCACAAGCCCGTTTGTGGCATCTGTGATGGTAAAATTGCCACCGCTGACCTGCAACATGCTGTAGCGATTATTGCTCGTATTGCCCAAGCCAAAGCGTCCGTTGACGGTCAAATTACCGCCCGAGATATGGGATGTGGCGGCCGAGTTGCTGGTGCCGATGGTTACGTTGCCCGTCACCGAGGCATTTCCGCCGGTCACGACAAAACCAGAGCCGGTGGTGACGCTCGAGGGAAGCGTAGTGCCTGGATTCGATGTGCGACCGAGCGAAATACTGGCCGCGCTAAATGTGCCGCCACTTACTTTGATCAAGGTGCTATCGCCCGTGTTTCCACTGGTGATACCGCCATTGAAACTGGCGCTGCCAGATTGAAGCTCGAACTTCCCGTTGGTCGTCGAATTGCCACCGAAGCCGGAGGAGTTCGCAACGGTAACGGTTTGCCCGTTAACAACGATGGTTCCGTTGGCTGTTGCACGGAGAGTGCCAAAAGAACTGGAGCCTGAACCACTGAGCGTGATCACGCTCGTTGCGGTTCCGGTGTTGGTGAGATTCAACACAGTGCCACCACCCGCGCCTAGGGAATTCGTGAAGTTGATCGAACCCGCGCCTGCAGTGTTCAGCGTCTTGACTCCGGCCGTTCCACCGGAACCGCCCTGTATGGTGCCGGCGAAAGTGATGGTATTGGTGGTGCTGCTGTTCGTGATGGTCGTTGTGCCGGTGACAGCTGTGCCCAAGGTCAAATTGGCGTTGAACAGCTGATTGCTAGCGACCGTGCTGTTCATCGTGATAGTGCCAGTGTCACCGAAAGCCAGCGTTTGAGCGCCCGCACCTCGGGTGCCGTTGGTATCGGCCGCCGCCGCGGCAGTATCGAACACGACCGTGCCGACCGTGACGCCCGATCCGAGGTCAATGGTGGTGTTGCCACTGGCGGCATTGAAAGTGGCGGTGTCACCGGCACCGGGAGCAGGGGTGGCGCTCCAGTTGGCGCCGGCCCAAGTGGAATCGGCGGAGCCGGTCCAATTGCCGCTGGCGGCGAAGACGGACGAGGTCGAACCGACAGCGGCCAGCATGATACCGAGCAGCTGGGCGCCGGCACGAGTGCGCGAGGGGGTCTTTGGGATGATCATATTATGTGTGTTAGCGGACTGATGGTTGGGGAAATCGAAACACGACTCACGGCGTCCAAACGGCCGCGCTGGGGGTGGCGACGGGGCCGATGTTCACGTTTCTGCCGTCGGGCAGGGTGAGCTTCAGCCAATACCAGTAGATCTGGTCGTCGGCGACCTTGTCGTGGAAAATCACTACATTGGAGCGCACCGTGCCGGCGCGGCCGCGGCCTTTCACGTCGCTCTGCGTATTGCGGTAGATCTCGATCGTGCGCACCTCGCCCTCGGGGAGCGTCCAGGTGAGGATCACTTCGTTGCCGGAACGCGCGACTTCCAGCGCACCCTTTACGGCGACCTCCGGCGTGCCGGGCTTGGCCGGCTCGATGTAGGTGGTCTGCGCGCAGAGGGACGCGGCGAAAAAAGCGAGCAATGCGACTAGTCTCAGTGGAGACATGGGGCGGGGTTCTTTACGTTAAGATGATTTCCGGTTTCCCCGACGACCTTGCCGGGATTTGACAGTAAGAAACGGGGTGTTTTCCCGATGTGGAAGCGGACGGTAATGCTTTCTCTGGAGTGCGTGGGGGGATCGGGCGGGTAAACGCGCGCTGCGTCCGGGGCGGGGAGTTCGAGGGTCGGCGCCTCCGGTCCTTATGTCGCCGAAAAACGGATACAGGCGAACACGCACGCGTTCCCTACTCGGGGATGGCGAAGAGAGTTTCGGACCAAAGGCGGAGGATCGGAAAGCAGGAAGCCGGAAAATCGGAGGACCCGCGGATGGGGAGCCGCAAAGAGGCGCGGCGGGACGCGCCGTCAAAGACGGCGGATGCCGCGGTCGGAGCGGAATAAAAAGCCGCCGACCCTTGCAGGTCGGCGGCGGGAGGATGAAGGTGTTACGTGGCGTCGCTCAGTTCGTGGGGGCCAAAACGGGGCCGATGTTTTGAACCTGGCCGTCCTGACGGGTGAGCTTGAGCCAATACCAGTAGTTCGCGGATGCATCCGGCACGGTGTCCTGGAGCGTGGTCACGGTGGATCGAACGGCGCGGACGCGGGTGCGTCCTTGGGCCTGATCGCGGTCGTTGCGCATGATCTCGATGCCTTTGAAACCGATGTCGGACTCCGGGAGGACCCACGCGACTTGGACGACGGCGCCGGCGCGGCTGGCGACGAGCGGCTTTTCAGAGCTGGCGACCGGAGCGACGGGAATCTCGGGTTTGGCTGCGGGCGCGACGACGACGGGCGCCGGGGCGGTGGCCGCGGGGGAAACGACGACAGGAGCGGGCACGGGTTTGGGCGCGGGGACCGCGACCGGGGCCGGAACGGGCGTCACGGGTTTGGGCGTGGCCGGGGCGGGCGTCGGCCCCGCGGGCACGGGAGCGGCCTTGGCGGGCGGAGCGGCTTGGGCGACGGGCGTGTCGAGCTTGATGATTTTGCCGCGGCGAACGGTCGTTTGCGGCTGCGTGGCGCAACCGGCGAGCAAGACGAGAAGGAGCGAAGCGAGGGCTAGGGGTGTTTTCATGGGACGGAAATGAAGAAGCAGGAAAGCGGGACCCGACGGCGACCGATTCGCGTCGAGGGCGCGTGGTGCCTCGCACCGGGAAGTTCAAGGAGTCCAGACTTTCGCGTCGGGCGTGCGCACGGGGCCGATGTTCACGGTCTGGCCGTCCTTGAGCGTAATTTTTAACCAATACCAATAGGTGGTCTCGGCGTCCGCGACCTTGTCGAAGAAGACGGGGGGCTCCGCGCGCACCGTGGCGGCGCGCGTGCGCCCGGGGGCCTGATCGCGGGTGTTGCGGAAGATTTCGAAGCCCTTGACCTCGATCTTGGGCATCACCCAGGAAACGATCACCTCGTCGCCGTTGCGTCCGATGTTGAGCTCGGTCTTTTTGACCGCCTCGAACTCGGCCGCCGCCGGGGCGACCACGCTCTGCGCGGGAGCGGTGGACGGATCGGGAGCGGATGAGGACTGGGCGAGAGCCGGCAAGCACAGGGCGAGGGCCAGCGCGGATACGCGAAGAAACATGGCGGGGTAGGGGAGGCCGGCAGGTAAATACGTCACACGGACACCTCTCGATACCGGGAAATCGTGACAGTCAGATTGGACGAAAATACGTCCGCATGGGGATGTTTTATTCCAAGGGCTGATTGCCTTTGGGCTTTTAGGCCGAGGTGGGGTGGAACGTTTCCGTCGCCCGCTGCACGAGAGCCGCCCAAACGCGCGGAGGGACCCGCGCGTCCACCTGTCGCTCAGCTGGAACCTGGATGCGATCAGCCGGTGGTTTTACGCGTCGGCACCTGCGCCGGAGTGAAAACAAAACGCCCCGGTCGAAAGGACCGGGGCGGAGTGCGAGCAAAGCGAGCACCAGGATGCGCTTTGCCAGACGGGCGCCGCGCCGTGCGGCTCTTCCGGTGCGGCTTTTGGCTCAGACGTCGAGGATGGCGATGTCGTGGGCTTTGAGGGCGACGTCGATGGCCTTGCCCTTGGCGTCCCAGACCTTGGTCTTCTGCGGCTCGCCGCTGTTGTTGATCACGACGAGCTTCTTCTGCTTGGCGAAGAAGGCGGACTCGGTGCGGATGTTGGAGGTGTTCCAGACCGTGAACCCGGCCTCCTGCTTCGCGGCCCAGAAGAGGACACGGTGGATGAGGCGGGTGTTCTGGTAGTCGAACTTGTGGCCGGAGAGATACACGGCGCGTCCCTGGCCGAACTCGTGGGTCGCGAGGCGCGGCGAGTTGTTCTTGGCGAGGAGGACTTTCGTGTCGGCGCCGAAGACGTAGATGCCCTCGATCTCTTTGTTGAAATCGGGCTCCTTCTCGAGGTTGGCGGTGATGAAGTGTTTCTCCTCGGAGACGGTGAACTTGTATTTGCCGTTGGCGAGGCGTTCGCCGCGGTCGCGGTCGAGGCCGAGGACGTGCGAGAGAGCGAAGAACTGGCCGGGCTTGCTCGGCGTGGCCGAGGGCTCGGCGATGCCGACGAGGCCGCCGCCTTTTTGCACCCAGCGGGTGAGGAGGGCGTTGATCTCGGCGTCGTCCCACTCGGGGCCGCCGCTCCAGGCGGAGCCGGCGCGGCCGACGTTGACGAGGACCTTCACGTCCTTCGGCACGCCCTTCTTGCGGAGGTCGTCGAAGCTGAGGAACACGACGTCGAGCGGGAGGCCGGCGAGGGACTCGACGAGCTCGTTGTAGTCGTGGCCGGCGTGGAAGTGGCCGGAGGCGATCCAGGCGCGGAGGTCCCCCCAGGCGGTGAGGATGGCGATCTTGAAGGGCGCGACGTAGGGGGCGCCGTCGGCGTGGAAGGACTTCAGGAGGCGGAACTCGTTCGCGAGGCCGGCGATGTAGTCCTGGAAGTCGGGGAAGGGCTGGACGAGCGAGAGGTAGCCGCCGAGGCCGATGCGGTCGATGGGGGCGCGGAGGATGCCGCGGCGCGCGTCGATCCAGAAGTTCTTCGCGTCGAGGGTGGGATTGCCGCCGGCCTTGAAGGTGGGCTCGCCCTTGAGGCCGGTGGGGAAGAGGTAGGGGTGGAGACGGAGCTCGTGGGTGGCGACGCCCTTGGAGTGGGCGCAGAGGCGGACCTCGAAGGCGTTGAAGACGCACTTGATGAGGCCGTCGAAGCCGAACTCCTTGAAGCGCGGGCTGGAGGGCTCCACGCCGACCCAGTGGTCGTCGTAGAAGACGTAGGCCTTTTTCCCATACTTGTGGGTGAGGTCGATGCACTTGCGGCCGAACTCGATCACGAAGTCGTGGACGAACTCCATGTAGTCGCGGTAGCGGCGCGAGGGGGCGTTGTGCGTGGAGTTGTAGAGGCCGCCGTTGACGAAGTCCTCGGAGGTGAGCTTGTAGCCGTATTTCTTGGCGAAGAGGGTGAGCGCGCGGGGGCTGACGGTCATCTCGTAGTCGGCCCAGTCGGAGTAGACGTCGCGCAGAGTCTTCTGGTCGGAGCCCCAGAACCAGGAGAAGTTGTAGAACATCGACGTGAAGCGGACGACGGAGGTGTCGGGGTGCTCCTTCAGCCACTTGTCGAGGAAGGCGAGGATCACCTTCTGGGTCTCCGGGTGCATCGGATCGACCGCGGCGAGGTGCTCGCGGTCGCCCCAGTTGTTCGTGATGTGGTTATACATCGAGATCTCCTCCCAGATGCGGAAGGCGAGGAAGTTCACGGTGTATTTGTGGCCGGGTTCGGCGCCGGAGATTTTCACGACGCCCTTCTTGGCGTCGAAGGACCAGTTTTTCTTCGCGACCTCGGCGCCGGTGGTGCGGTCGAAGACCTGCCACCACTTCTGGGGATCGTCCTCGGCGTTCACGACGAATTGCTCGGTGAAGTAGCCGTCGAGGAGCTTGATCGAGACGGAGGATTTTTCCGCCACGACGGGGAAGCTCATCAGAAAATTCTGCTGGAGCTTGTTGAGGTTTTCGCGGGCCCAGGGCTGGACGGAGCGCACGAGGCAGACCGTCGAATAGATGTCGTAGCCGGACCGGACGATCTCGGGAGAGAGTTGGGTGCCGTCGCTGTCGCGAATGGTGTCGGCGCCCCACTTTTTGGCGAGGTCGAGAGTAAGCTTCTCATAGCCGGCTTCGCCCGGAAGGGTGAAGGAGCCGGAGGTGAGGGAGGAGTTCTTGGGCATGGGAAAGGAGCTTGGAGCCGGGAGCTAGGAGCAGGGAGTGAAGAGGAGAGTCTGGAGGGCCGGAAGACGGAGAGCCGGAAATCGGAAGACGGGGAATCAGCGAGTGCCGGTGAGGCGCGTCGCCATGTCAAAACCGGGGTGGGGCGGCTGGTTGTAGCCGACGTTTTGCCAGGCCAGGGCGAAGCGATACTGGCGGTCGTGGAGCAGGGTGACGCAGCGGTAGGGCGTGGGGATGGTGCTCACGTAGATGCGCAGGGCGGAGCTGTCGGCGGTGCGCCAGACGACCTCCTCGCGCCAGTCGCCGAGGATGTCGCCGGAGAAGCAGGGCGTGGCCTTGGTGCCGTTGTTCCAAGCGCAGCCTTCGGCGGTGAGAAGGCGGGCCTCCGTGTAGTCCCTCCAATTCCACTTCGTGATGGCGGTGCGATCAAGGAGCTCGCGCTGGGGATCTCCGTCCCACCAGACGCCGAAGTTGCAAGGGCCGGGGGCTTTTTCGGAAATGAGTCTTCCGCGCGCGTCGAAGAGGCCGCCGATGCCGGCGCCCTTTACCCAGCACTCGGCGCCGGGATAACGCGGATCGATGTCCATGGCGTTGCCGCGGCCGGGGCCTTCGCCGTCGTCGCCGGCTTTCTTGGAGGGTTTTTTCCAGAGAATGGCGCCGCTCTTCGCGTCGCGGAAATGCATCCCCGCGTCGTCGAAGCGTTCCTGGATATCGAAGATCTCGAGGCCGGGGCGCGTCGGGTCGAGGTCGGAGACGTGGAGGGCGTCGCCGTGGCCGTAGCCGGTGCTGTGGAGGCCGGTGCCGTCGTCGTCGAGCACCATGGCACCGTAGACGATCTCGTCCTTGCCGTCGTTGTCGACGTCGGCGATCGAGATCTGGTGGTTGCCTTGGCCGGCGTAGGCGCGGTTGGACTCGGGGCCGGCGCTGGAATCGAAGGTCCAGCGTTTGACGAGCTTGCCGCCCTTCAGGTCCCAGGCGGTGATGACGGTGCGGGTGTAGTAGCCGCGGGCTTCGATGAGCGAGGCGGTTTTGCCATCGAGGCAGGCTGCGGCGGCGTTGAAGCGGTCGAAGCGGTTGCCGTAGCCGTCGCCCCACTCCGCCTTGAGCTGCTCGGGGGTCGGATCTTGGGTCTTGGGATGGCGGCCGGGGACGTAGTCGACGGTGTCCATGGCGGCGCCGGTGAGGCCGTTGAAGACGGTGAGATATTCGGGGCCCTTGAGAATGTAGCCGGCTCCGTTGCGATGGTCGGCCTCGGGATCGCCGATGACTTTGCCGACGCCGTCGATGGTGCCGTCGCCGGTTTTCATCGCGACCTCGGCTTTGCCGTCGCCGTCGAAGTCGTAGACGATAAACTGCGTGTAGTGCGCGCCGGAGCGGATGTTTTTGCCGAGATCGATGCGCCAGAGGCGGGTGCCGTCCATGCGGTAGGCGTCGAGGAGGGTGTCGCCGGTGACGCCGCGCTGGGAGTTGTCTTTCGCGTTTG
>CBIHRE010000183.1:0-8895 GCA_966212385.1 uncultured Akkermansia sp.
GCTCGGCATCTCCGCCATGTCGGTCTCGCGCGCGCTCCGGAATCAGCCCCGCACCTCGGCGAGCTTGCGCGAGCGCGTCGTCAAGAAAGCGAACGAGATGGGCTACCGGCCCGATCCCGCGCTTTCCGCGCTCGTGCAATACCGGCAGGGCAAGGCGGGCGCCACGATCAACGCGGTGCTGGCCTGGTTCAACCAATGGCCCGACCCGAAGCAGCAGCGTAAGTTTCGCGAGTTCGATCTCTACTGGCGCGGCGCAAAGGCCTCCGCGGAGAAGCTCGGATTCCGCCTCGAGGAATTCGTGATCAGCGAATCCATGCCGCCCGAGCGCATGGCGACCATTCTCCATACCCGGAACATTCGCGGCATATTGATCACCCCCGGCCCGCTCCAGGAGGCTTGGGTCCGGCGTTTCGACTGGAGCCGTTTCTCGCTCGTCGGCCTCACCAAGATGTCCGAGCTCCTTCCCGTCCCCTCCGTGATGGCCCACCAGGTGCACAACACCATGCGGGCGATGGAGGAGATGCGCGCGCGCGGCTACCGACGCATCGGACTCGTGTCCAACGCCTGGCGCGCCCGCGGCTTCGGCGCCGGCGCGCTGTGGGACCAGCTTTCGCAACAGGACGAGACCCGCGTGCCGGTCTGCCTGCTCAACGAGGAAGACCACGAGGCCGAGCTCCTGCGCTTCGAAGCTTGGTGGCGTGAACACCGCCCCGACGCCATCCTCACCGAGCTTCCGTCGATCCCCGCCAAGTTGAAATCCATGGGCGTGCGCGTTCCCGGGGACGTCGGCCTCGCCGCGTTGACCATCCTCGATTGTCCCATCGACGCGGGCATCTACCAAAACCCCGAGGAGATCGGCCGCGTGGGCGTGCTGGTGCTCGCCTCGCTCATCAACGACGGCGACATCGGCTTTCCCCGCGTCAAACGCCAGATCCTGATCGAAGGCACCTGGGTCGACGGCACCAGTCTGCCCGCGCTCAAGGCCGGCGCACGCGCTTGAGCCGAACGGATTCCGTTTAGCCCGACAGCGGCGGGAGGCTTGGGCACGGAGTGGCGGCTACGGTTATAGCCACGGTTACAGTTAACTCGACGGCACCCTCGGCGCTATGCCCAGGGGCCGAGAACGTGATTTGTGCCGCCGCTCGCCCCCTCGCCGGCGCCGTCCCTCGGGCGTCTTGGCCCGCCGTCATCCCGTTTCCGGTTCCCCTTTCATGCCCCTGCCTTCGCAGCGTTTTGTCCTGAGCCTCCTCGCCTTCGCGCTCTGCGCCACCGGGCTCGGCTCTCTGCGCGCCGCGGTCTGGCAATGGTCCGCGCCCGATGGCGACGCGCGCGCCTACCTCTGGATTCCGGAAAACTGCGAGCGCGTGCGCGGCGTGGTCGTCTCCAGCCATAACATGGTCGAGCAAGGCATCCTGGAGCATCCGACCATGCGAGAGACGCTCGGCCGGCTGGGCTTCGCCGAGCTCTGGATCGTGCCCTACCTCGACGCCACCTTCGATTTCAACACCGGCGCCGGCGAGCACTTCGACCGGATCGTGTCCGTCCTCGCCGCCGCCTCCGGCTACGACGAGCTCGCGACCGCGCCCGTCGTTCCGCTCGGCCATTCCGCCTGCGCCACCTTCCCGTGGAACTTCGCCGCCTGGGCTCCGGAGCGCACCCTCGCGCTCATTTCCTATAAAGGCGACGCGCCTCGCACCACGCTCACCGGCAACGGCCACAAACGCATCGACTGGGGCGATCGAAGCATCGCCGGCATCCCCGCGCTCATGGTCATGGGCCAATACGAGTGGTGGGAGGATCGTCTCACGCCCGCCTTCGAGTTCATGGCCGCGCACCCCGATTGCCCCGTCGCCTTCCTCGCCGACACCGGCCGCGGGCACTTCGACTACTCCGATCGCACGGTCGCCTTCCTTGCCCGCTTCATCGAAAAAGCCGCCGCCGCGCGTCTGCCTGCGAGCGACGCCTCCGCCGGAGCGCAAGGCCCCGCCAAACTTCGCCCGGTCGATCCGCGCACCGGCTGGCGCATCGACCGCTGGCACCCCGACGCCCCGCCGTCCGCACCCGCCGCGCCCTGCGCCGACTACGCCGGCGACGCGCGTAGCGCGTTCTGGTGCTTCGACGAGGAAATGGCCCGCGCCACCGAGACCATCCACGCCGCCGGCCGCGGCAAACTGCCTGCCCTTCTCTCCGTGACCGACGGCGCCCAAGCCCTAGAACAAGGCAACGGCGAACCCGTCACGCCGCGTTTCCTGCCCGAGGCCGACGGCATCACGTTCCGACTCCACGCCGCCTTTCTCGCCGGCGTTCCTGGCAACTCGCCCAAGGGCGCGCTCTGGACCGGCCTGCCCGTCGGCGCCGCGCTCCCCCGCCCCGACGGCGGCGGTCCGATCACGCTCTCGCGCATCGTCGGCCCCTTCGTCCAAACCGGCCCGGAGACCTTTCGCCTCGAGTTTGGCCGTGCCGAATACACCGCCAATCCTCGCAACCACGATCTCTGGCTCGTCGCCTCGTATCCGGGCGACGAACACGTTCGCGGCGTCGTGCAGCAGGCCATGGTCCGCGCCGCCCCTCGCGCCGAAGGCGCGCCGCAAACGATCACGTTTCCCGCCATCTCCGATCAAGGCGCCGGCGCATCCGCTTCCATCGAACTCGCCGCCATCAGCTCCGCCGGCCTGCCCGTGAGTTACTACGTGCTGGAAGGTCCGGCCGAAATTCGCGGCTCCACGCTGCGCTTCACCGCCATTCCGCCCCGGGCCAGATTCCCGCTGAAGATCACCGTCGTCGCCTGGCAGTTCGGCCGCGGCGGCGAGCACGCCGTTCGCACCGCAACCCCGGTCGAACAAAGTTTCCGCATCCTTGCACACTGAACGGCGCCCGCATCTCCGCGAAATGGTCCCGACGCGCTCCATGCCTCTCCCTCTCCGCATCGCGTTCCCGTTCCTCGTGCCCCCGCCGACGGCGTTTCTCGCCTTCCGCGATCCTTTATCGAACGCCGACCACCAGTCCGGAGCCTGCGAAAACAGGGGCGTCGACCGTCAGCGCGCCTCGCGCGACGCCCACGCCGCCCACCTCAAGTTCGTCGTCGCGCCCCTCCGCGAGTGACCCGCCGCTTTATCATGTCCGCCGCACTTCCTCATCACCCCGCCCGGCTCCTCGCTCCCGCTCTTCGTTTTCCCATGCGAGCTCTGGTCGCGGCGCTGGGCTGCGCGCTGCTTGCACCGGCCGCGTCGCGCGCCCACGAGATCAATTTCAACTCGACCATCACCTACACCGCCACGCAGCCCGTCGGCGCCGCCGACGCGGTCGCCAACTGGGCCGGCGCCGCCTTCGACGCCGCCAACCTCGGCGGCTCCGGCGTGAACGCCGACGGCGGCGCGAACAACGGCTCGACCAACGACGCCTCCACCTACGTCGCCAACAACCGGCCGACCCAAGGGCAGACCTTCACCACCGGGGCCAACCCCGCCGGCTACGACCTGACCGGCGTGACCGCGCGCATGACCGGTTACACCAACAACACCGCCACCGGCGCCAACCTCGGCGGATGGAATCTCAACCTCACCAACGGCCCGATCATCGTCACCATCGGCAAGATCAGCGGCACCTCGCATACCACGGTGTCGATGCAGAACTTCATGGCCGGCGGCACGGGCAATCCCGGCTCGGGCGCCACCGCCAGCGGCAACGGCGCCTACCTCACCTTCAACCTGCCCTTCGCCGTCCACCTCGAGCCCAACACCACCTACGGCTTCGATTTCAACATCGGCAACGGCGGATCCAATTACTTCGAGTGGCTCGGAATCAGCTCGAATTTCGCGCCCGATTCCTACGCCGGCGGCACCGCCTACACCCGTAGTTGGGGAACCATTACCCCGCTCGCCGGCGACCGCGTGTTCCAGGTCGACATGAGCGCCTCCGCCGCGCCCTACGCGCCCTTCGTCCACCCCGGCGCGCTGCACACCCAGGCCGACTTCGACCGCATGGCCGCCAAGGTCGCCGCCGGCGCCCAGCCGTGGAAAGCCAGCTACGACGTCCTCGCCTCCAGCCCCTGGGGCCTCGGCTGGCCCGCCTACAACGTCGACTACATCGTGCGCGGATCCTCGGGCAACAACTACACCCGCTCGCAACAAGACGCGCAGGCCATCTACGAACTCGCCCTCCGATGGAAAATCACCGGCGACGCCGCCTATGCCAACAAGGCCGTCGAGATCGCCAACGTCTGGTCCGATCTCCTCGGCATCCAAGGCGACACCAACGCCTCCCTCGCCGCCGGCATCTGCGGCTACCTCTTCGCCAGCGGCGGCGAGATCCTGAGCACCTATCCCGGCTGGCCCGATGCGCAAAAGCAGGCCTACAAGGACATGATGATGCGGGTGTTTTATCCCGCGAATTTCGACTTCCTCTGGCGTCAGCACGACACCTTCTGGCGCAACGGCGGCAACACCCACTACCGGCTGAACTGGCTCACCGCCAACATGGCCTCCATGGCCGCCATCGGCATCCTCTGCGACAACCGCGCGGTATACCAACAGGCGGTCGACTTCTTCAAATACGGCCCGAACAACGGCCGCGTCGAACGCGCCGCCTGGTATGTGCATCCGGGCGGCCTCGGCCAAGGCGAGGAAGCCGGGCGCGACCAAGGCCACAATCTCGGCGGCTGGTATGCCATGGGCCTGCTCTGCCAGATGGCGTGGAACCAAGGCGACGACCTCTTCGGCTACGACAACAACCGCGTTCTCCGCGTCTTTGAATACAACGCGAAATTCAACCTCTGGAACGACGTCCCCTATGCCCGCCACCAGAACAGCGACCTCGGCTACACGGAAGGCACCGTCTCGGGCGTCACCCGCGGTCTCGGCGGCTACTACGTCTGGGAACTCGTCTACAACCACTTCGCCAACGTGAAAGGCGTCGCCGCGCCTTGGAGCAAACTGGCCGTCGACGCCACCCGCCCCGAGCCGCGCCCCAATCCGAGCATCCACCCCTCCCAGGTCGACTGGCTCGGCCTCGGCTCGCTCACCTTCGCCCGCGACGCCCTCGCCACCGACCAAGCTCCCACCGGCCTTCGCTCGAACTGGAGCAAAAACCGGATCGTCCTCGACTGGTGGGGCTCCGCCCGCGCCACGAACTACCTCGTGAAACGCGCCTTGGATCTCGCCGGCCCTTTCACCCAGATCGGCTCCGTCTCCGGCCCCGATCTCAACTTCACCGACACGGCCGTCGCCAACGACTCGACCTACTACTACGTTGTCACCGCCGTGACGCCCAGCGGCGAACTCGACAGCGCCCCGCTGCGCGTCGCCCAGGAACTCGCCACCCGCTATACCTTCGAAGGTAACGCAAACGACAGCGTCGGCACCCGCCACGCTGTCCTCCAAGGCGGCACCAGCGCGCCCGGCTTCACCACCGGCTTCGGCGGCGGCCAGGCCGTCGCGCTCAACGGCTCCGACCAATACGTCCAGCTCCCCGTCGGCTCCGGCAACTACCAGGACATCACCATCTCCACCTGGGTCTACTGGACCGGCGGCTCCGCTTGGCAGCGCATTTTCGACTTCGGCTCCGAGGTCGAAAAAACGATGTATCTCACCGCCTCGAACGGCGGCGGAAACCTCGAGTTCGGCATGACCACCACCAAGGGCGGCAACGTCGAGGGCGACGCCTCCTACTACCTCCGCGGCACCCCGCTCCCGACCAACCAGTGGGCCCACGTCGCCGTCACGCTCAACGGCGACACCTGCACGCTCTACCTCAACGGCAAGCCCATCGTGAGCAAGGTCGTCGACCTTATCGACCCGCTCTTCGGACAGCCCTTCTGCTACCTTGGCCGGAGCATGTATAACAACGACCCGCACTTCCAGGGCCGCATCGACGACTTCCGCATCTACAACCACGCCCTTTCAGGCGACGAGGTCTATACCCTCTGGGGCCAGGGCGGCGCCAACAGCGCGCCCGCCTTCGCCGCCGATCCCCTCGACCTGGCCGACGCCACCGAGGACGCCAACTACGCCTCCCTCAGCCTCAGCCTCGCCACCTCCGTCACCGACGCCAACGGCGGCACGCTCACCTACACGAAGGTCACCGGCCCGTCCTGGCTCACCGTCGCGTCGAACGGCGCCCTCTCCGGCACGCCAGCCAACGCCGACGTCGGCGTGAACACCTTTGTCGTTCGCGTCACCGACTCCGCCGGCGCCACCGACGACGCCACCCTCTACATCACGGTCGACAACAGCAACGACGCCCCCGTCTGGAGCTCCGCCTCGCTCGCCCGCCCCGCCGTCACCCGCGACCAGCCCTACTACTCCGGCGTCACCCTCGCCTCCAACGCCTCCGACGTGGACGCCGCCTACGGCGAAAGCCTCTCCTACTCCAAGGTCTCCGGCCCCGCCTGGCTGGCCGTCGCCGCCGACGGCACCCTCTCCGGCACGCCGGGCGCCGCGGACGTGGGAACGAACACCTTCACCGTGCGCGTCACGGATTCCGTCGGCGCCTTCTCCGACGCCACGCTCACCATCGATGTCTACCCCTTCGCGCAACACGCCGGCCTCGCCCTCGAGGACAATTTCTCCGACGCGCTCGGCAACTACGCCGCCACCGCCACCGGCTCGCCCGCCTTCGGCACCGGCCGCATCGGCCGCGGCCTGATCCTCGACGGCGTAGACGACCTACTCACCCTGCCCGCCGGCATCGCCGATTCCCAAGACATCACGATCGCGACGTGGGTCTACTGGAATGGCGGCGCCGCGTGGCAGCGCATCTTCGACTTCGGCAACGGCACCGGCCAATACATGATACTCACGCCCTCCAGCGGCTCCAACCTCCGCTTCGCCATCGTCAACAACGGCGTCAGCCAGGAGCTTAACACCACCATCATGCCCACCGGCCAGTGGGTCCACGTCGCCGTCACCCTCTCCGGCGACACCGGCCGCCTCTATGTCAACGGCGCCCTCGTCGCGACCAACGCCGCGATGACGATCAATCCGTCGGACTTCCGCCCGACACAGAACTTCATCGGCGACTCCCAGTGGTCCGCCGATCCGCTCTTCAGCGGCCGCATCGACGACTTCCGCGTCTACAACTACGCCCTCTCCGCTTCCGACATCACCGCGCTTGTCGATCTCGTCCCGGCGGTTCCCCTCACCCTCGCCGCCACGCCCCGCACCGGCCGCATCGACCTCACCTGGACCGCCGCCCAAGGCGCGCAGACCTACAGCGTCAAACGCTCCCTCGTCTCCGGCGGCCCCTACACCGTGATCGCCAGCGGCCTGACCGGCACCACCTACGGAGACACCGCCGTCGTCAACGGCACTCCCTACTACTACGTCGTCAGCGCCACCAACGCCAAGGGCGAGAGCGCCAACACCGCCGAGGCCGCCGCCACGCCCTCCGATCTCCTCGCCCGCATCAAGTTCGACGAAAACACCGGCACCGTCGCCGCCGACTCCACCGGCAACGGCTGGGACGCCACCTTCGTCAACTCGCCCGGCTGGACGACCGGCTACCTCCGCTACGGCGTAAACTTCCCCGCCACCGCCAACCAATATGCCAGCCTCCCCGCCGGCATCGCGAGCGGCCTCACCGACTTCACGATCGCCACGTGGGTCAAGGTGAACGCCTTCGCCACCTGGCAGCGCATCTTCGACTTCGGCACCGGCACGACGAACTACATGTTCCTCTCGACCCAAGGGGCCGCGGGCGCCGGTCGGCCCCGCTTCGCCATCCGCACCCCCAGCGTCAACGAACAGGGCATCGACAGCTCCATTGCGCTCGTCGCGGGCGCTTGGACGCACATAGCCGTGACGCGCACCGGAAGCACCGCCCGCCTCTACATCAACGGCGCCCTCGCCGGCACTAACACCGGCACGACCCTCAGCCCCTCCATCCTCGGGGCCACCACGCAGAACTACCTCGGCAAGTCGCAGTGGGCCGACCCCTACCTAAACGGTGCCCTCGACGACTTCCGCATCTACAGCCGCGCCCTCTCCGCCGCCGAGCTCGTCGCGCTCTCCACCCCCGCCCCCGAGCCGACCACCAGCCTCGTCGCGCGACCCGAAAACGCCGGTGCCCGCCTCGCGTGGACTCCCGCCAACGCCGCCGTCAGCTACACCATCCGCCGCGCCACCGCCAGCGGCGGCCCCTACTCGACCGTCGCCACCGGCGTCACCGGCCTTACCTATCTAGATTCCGGCCTCACCAACGGCGCCACCTACTACTACGTCGTCCACACCATAAATCCGACCGGCGAGAGCGCCGACTCCCCCGAAGCCTCCGTAGTCCCAAGCACACTACACGTTCACCTCAAGCTCGACGAGACCACCGGCGCCGTCGCCGCCGACTCCAGCGGACGCGCCGTCGACGGCACCACCGTCAACTCGCCGACCTGGGCCGCGGGCAAACTCGACAACGCCCTCATCCTCGCCTCCGCCTCCTCGCAATACGTCACCCTCCCGTCGGGTTCCCTCAACGGACTGACCGACATCACAATCATGGCCTGGGTCAAGCCGACCACCGTCACGACCTTCTCCCGCGTCTTCGACTTCGGCGGCGCCGCCACCCCGACCGCCACCGCCGGCGCCTACCTGTTCCTCGCCCCCTCCAACGGCAGCGTAGTGCGCTTCTCCATCACGACCGCCGGCTACAACAACAGCCAAAACATCCTCGGCACCTCGGCGCTCCCCGCCGGGGCCTGGAGCCATGTCGCCGTGACGCTCTCCGGCGGCGTCGGCCGTCTCTACGTCAACGGCACCCTCGTCGGCAGCAACACCGCCATGACGCTCACGCCCGCCTCCCTCGGCACCCTCACCAACCTCTACCTCGGCAAATCCCAGTTCACCGCCGACCCCTACCTCAACGGTGCGATCGACGACTTCCGCATCTACAGCCAGGCCCTCGCCGCCT
>CBIHRE010000184.1:0-8893 GCA_966212385.1 uncultured Akkermansia sp.
AGGAGGTCGCGCGTCAGGCGAAGGCCCGCTATATTTTTGCGGAAAAGGAAAACGACCGGCTTGTCCTGCGCCGCGGCTTCAAGTTCGCCCCGGGCGAGCGCGTGTTGATCGTGGAAGACGTGGTGACGCGCGGCGGTCGCGTGCTGGAGAGCATCGACATCGTGCGCAAGGGCGGCGGCGTGCCCGTGGCGGTGGCGATGCTGGTGGACCGCAGCGCGGGCACCATGCGTTTCGACATCCCGGCGGTTTCGCTGCTGGAGCTGAGTTTCCCGACCTACGAGGCGGACAAGCTGCCGCCGGAGCTGGCCGCGCTGCCGGTGGAGAAGCCGGGCAGCTGAACAGTCCCCGGTGATTCCGAGGTGGGCGGGCGCGTCTCTGCGCCCGCTGCCTGGCGCCCGAACCACGGGCGGAGGGCCCCGCCCGTCCACCTGGGCGCGGGGGATGGACAAGAAAAAGGCGCGGACCCCGAAACGAGGTCCGCGCCTTTTGTTTTTCGCGGCGATGGGAGCCGCGTCTTATTTGAGGCTGATCGCGATGGGGCTGAACATGCCTCGGATGTAGACGATGAGAAGGTTGCGGCCGGGTTTGAGAAGTTCCCGGGCTTGCTCGAGGTCGGCGACTTGCTCGCGGTTGATCTCGACGACGACCATGCCGGGGGCGAGGCGGGAGGCGTAGGGCGAATTTTCCGCGACATCGGCGATGACCAGGCCGGAGAGGTCGCGCGGGGCGCCGAGCTGGCGGCGGGTCTCGTCGTCGAGGGGCTTGATGGTGACGCCGGGCAGGAGTTCGGCGGCGGCCTCGACGCCGGAGAGTTTGCCGAGCTCGACCTTCACGGTCTTCTCCTTGCCGTCGCGCAGGATCTTCAGCTCGACCTTCGCGCCGGGGAGTTTGGAGGCGATGGTGAAGCGCAGGTCCTGCGGCGTGGTGACGGACTTGCCGTCGACGGAGATGATGACGTCGCTGCGCTGGAGGCCGCCCTTGGCGGCGGGGCTGTCCTTCGGGAGATTGGTGATGATGACGCCGCGCTGGTCTTTCTTGAGGTTCAGGGCCTCGGCGATGTCGGGCTTGAGTTCGTCGATCTGAACGCCGAGGTATCCGCGCTGCACGGTGCCGGTCTCGACGAGGCTCTTGAGGATGGAGGAGGCGAGGTTGATCGGGATGGCGAAGCCGATGCCGATGTTGCCGGTGCCGCCGCGGGCGGAGAGGATGGCGGAGTTGACGCCGATGAGACGGCCCTTCGCGTCGATGAGGGCCCCGCCGGAGTTGCCCTGGTTGATGGCGGCGTCGGTCTGGATGAAGTTTTCGTAGCCGGCGGTGCGTTCGTTCGCGAGGATGCCGATCTGGCGGCCGGTCGCGGAGACGATGCCCATGGTGACGGTCTGGCCGACGCCGAGGGGGTTGCCGATGGCGAAGACAAGGTCGCCGACGCGGAGCTTGTCGCTGTCGGCGAGGGTGACGAAGGGGAGGTCGTCGGCCTCGATCTTGATCACGGCGACGTCGGTCTTGGGGTCGGCGCCGATGAGCTTGGCCTCGAGCTCGCGGCCGTCGTTAAGGGAGACCTTCAGCTCGTCGGCCTCCTCGACGACGTGGTTGTTGGTCAGGATGTATCCGTTCTTGGATACGATCACGCCGGAGCCGAGGCCCTCGAGCTTTTGCTCGCGCTCGGGCACGCCGCCGTAGAACTGGCGGAAGATGTCGGGCATCTGGACGCGCTCGCGGACGGTCTTGGAGGAGTAGACGGAGACGACGGCCGGTTGGACGGGCTCGACGACGTCGGCGTAGGAAACGGCGCGCGCGTGGTCCGCGGACGCCGAGAGGGGGGTGGCGTCGACCTTGAGGTCGAGCGGGGCTTTGGCCTCCTCGGCCGCGCGGCAGGCGGGGAGGAGCGAGAGGCTGAACAACGCGAGGCTGGCTGAGGCCAGAAGGCGGGTTTTCATGTGCGGTGAACGGAGTCTGAATTGACCGTCGCGCAAGCGGATAGGTTCCCGACCTTGTGGAGCGGTTGTTCAAGGGCCGCCGCGCCTCCTTTTCGGGAGCGGCGGGCCGGATCGAACGTTGGTTTCCCCCGTGCGGGGTGCGGCCTCAGAAGCCCTTCACCTTGAAGAGGCTGGTCACGGATTCGTTGTTGTTGATCCGCACGATGGCCTCGGCGAGGAGCGGGGCGACGCTGAGAACGGTGATGGGCAGGCCGCGGGTCTCGAGGGGGATCGAGTTGGTGGTGATGAGCTCGTCGATGTCGCCGCCGCGGAGGCGCTCGTAGGCCATCGGGGAGAGGAGAGCGTGGGAGACGGCGGCGCGGACGGATTTGGCGCCGTTGGCACGGAGGAGCTTGGCGGCGTTGACGAGGGTGCCGGCGGTCTCGGTGATGTCGTCGACGATGAGGACGTCCTTGCCGACGACGTCGCCGACGATGTTGACCGACTCGACGGTGGTGGCGGAGGTGCGTTTTTTCCAGACCATGCCGAGGCCGGTGCCGAGGGCGCCGGCGTAGGCGGCGGCCATCTTCATGCCGCCGACGTCGGGCGAGCAGACGACGAGGTTCTCGGCTTTGAAGCGCTCGAGGTATTTGAAGATGACGGGCGAGGCGAAGAGGTGGTCGACGGGGATGTTGAAGAAGCCCTGGATCTGCTGGGAGTGCAGATCCATCGTGAGCACGCGGTGGGCGCCGGCGGAGGTGAGGAGGTCGGCGACGAGCTTGGCGGTGATGGGCACGCGCGGCTGGTCTTTGCGGTCCTGGCGGGCGTAGCCGTAGAAGGGGATGACGGCGGTGATGCGCTGCGCCGACGCGCGCTTGGCGGCGTCGATCATGATGAGCAGCTCCATCAGGTGGTGGTTGGTCGGCGTGCAGGTCGACTGGACGAGGTAGATGTCGTGGCCGCGGACGTTCTCGTTGATTTTGACGAAGGACTCGCCGTCGGGGAACGAGGTGACGGTGGCTTCGCCGAGCGGCACCCCCACGTGCTTGCAAATCTCCTCGGCGAGAGGACGATTCGAATTGCCGGAGAATATCTTCAGGCGGGTGGCGCTCATCGTGGTGTGGTGAAGGAAGGCGGAGGCTGACAAGCCCCGGGGCGGCGGAAAGGAAATTTCATCCCCGCCGGCCCGGTAGGGGCGCGAGCCGGGCTTGCGGGGACTTTTCCGGATTTGGACGGAGGTCGGATCCCTCAACGAGGCGTTTTCTCCTCGTAAAACACCTCCGGGCGAGAAAACGGCCCGAAGCCGGGCGACAAGTCCCGCCTTGCGTGGCGCTAGGGGGGGACGCAGAGGCGGCATCCAAGTCATCCCTACTACGCATGAAATTCCCAGCTGAAGATAACGGCCGCCCGATTTTTCCCTACGCAGACGGAAGCAGTTTCCCGGGCAAGGCGGACGAAGCAAAAGGCGCGGCGATCCCCGATTCGTGGCCAAGTCCCGCGCTCGCCGAAAGCATCGACCGGGATCGTGAATTTTGGACGGGGCGGCGCGCGCTGGTGACGGGGGCCTTCGGGTTTGTCGGCGGGCATCTTTCGCGCGCCTTGCACGCGGCGGGGGCGCGCGTGACGGCGCTCGATTGCAATACGCGGCCCGCGCACGGCTCGCAGATCGATTTGGCGGGCTTGCGTGACAAGCTGGATGTCGTGGAAGCGGACATCACGGACAAGGCCCGCATGCACGAGATCGTCCACCGCGGGCGCTTTGATTTCGTTTTTCACCTCGCGGCGGGGGCGACGACGGTCGAAAAGGCGATGCACGATCCCTACGCAACGATTCTGGCGAACACGATGGGCTTCGTGAACCTCGCCGAGGCGGCGCGTTTGCTGCCGGCGGACAAGAGGCCGGTCTTGCTGTATTCCTCGACCGACAAGGTCTACGGCGAGACCGAGGAGCTGCCCTACGACGAGGAAAAGTCGGAGCTGCGCGGCGTGGGTGTTTACGACGCCGCCAAGCTCGCGGCGGATATTTTCTCCTCGACCTATCACCAGGCGCTGGGGCTCGACACGATCGTCCTGCGGATGTGCAACCTTTTCGGGCCCTACGATTTCAACACCAACTACCGTTTGGTTCCGAAGGCCATGCGGGACATCTTCCGCTGCCACGACGCGCCCGAGCTCTATTACAGCAGCCTGCAGCATCATCGCGATTACCTCTATGTGGAGGACGCGGCGCGGGCTTTCATGGCCTTGGCGCGCGAGCCGAAGTGTCGTGGTCTCGTGTTCAATCTGCCCGGCGTCCACTACTCCGCGACGCCGGACGTGTTGCGCGACGTGGTCGACATGGTTGCGGGCATGCAAGAGGACGCGATGCGTTCGGGCGGCGATCCTCGTCTGGCCAATCTTATCTGGAGTCGCTACATCAGGCTGACGCAGACGGTGTCGGGCGTGGTCGCGATCTCGAAGCAGCACCTGAGCGGGACGAAGATCAAAAACATCGCGGGCTTCACTCCCTCGGTCTCGTTTCACGACGGGTTGCGGCGCACGATTCTCTTTTACCTCTGGTATTTCAATCAGCCGGAAGGGACTTGGGGCTCCAGTCGCAACGACGGGGTGGCCATCGACAGCGAGGCTTTGCTAAGCGTGCGGGCCGGTTGAGCTGCGACCATGGCGTCGGATTTCTGGAAAAACCACCGCGCGCTGGTCATCGGCGGCGCGGGCTTTGGCGGCGCGCATCTTTGCGAGCAACTTCTCGCGCGGGGCGCGGCGCTCACGGTTCTCGACCGGGCGTGGCCGGCCGATTCCTACCTGCGGCTCTCGGGTCTGGAGGCGCGCGTGAGCACGATCACGGCGGATATTTGCGACGCGGCGGCGATGAAGCTGCTGATCGCGCGGCTCGAGCCCGACACGGTGTTTTTGCTCGCCGCGCAGCCGATCGTGCCGATCTCGAACGCGCTCCCGCTCGAGACCGCCGAGGTCAACGTGATGGGGACCTACCATGTGCTCGAGGCCTGCCGGCTGTCGCGCCGCTCGAAGCGCGTGGTTTTCGCCTCGTCTGGCGCCTACTACGGCGCGACCAACACGACGGCCGCGATTCCCGAGGACGCGCCTCCGCTGCCCGCCGCCAATATCTATGCGCCGACCAAAGTCGCCGCCGATATCGCGGTGCGTTGTTACGCGAAGATCTACGGCCTCCAGACGGCGGTGTGCCGCTGGATGAACACCTACGGGCCGGGCGACACCAATTTCACCCGCATCGTGCCGGTCTCGATCCGGCGTCTCATGCGCGGTGAGAGGCCGTTGATCGACGGCACCGACGGTTCGAACGTGCTGGAATTGCTGCACGTGCGCGACATGGCGCGGGGCTATCTTGCGGCGGCGGAGCGGTTGGGCGAAACGAGCGTGTGCGGCGAAGCGTTCAACTTTGGTTCGGGCGCGCCGCTTTCTTTGCGCGAGGCGATGATCGAGCTGACGCGGGCGTGGAATCGCGTGACGAACGACCAGGTTCCGGAAGAGCCGCTGATCACGGGACCGGCGGTGAGATCGGTGAAGTATCTCGACATCGCGAAGGCCCGCGAACGGCTGGGCTGGACGCCGGAGACGCCGCTCGGCGCCGGGCTCGAAGAGACCGTCGCCTGGTATCTGGCGAAGCGCGACGGGCTCGGGCTTTGAGCGAGTCGTGCGGCGCGGAGGATCCGCGGTAGGTTTTAGGCGGTGCCCTTCGCCTTGAGCTCGGCCAGTTCGGCGGCGATCGAGTCGACCTTGCGAAACAGATCCGGCAGACGCTGGCGCAGGACGTTGATGCGTTGCTCGAGTTGGTAGGGAAGGCAGGGCGAGCCCTTCCAGAAGGTGCCGGGAGCGAGCGTGGTGTTGATGCCGGTCTGGCCGTCGGCCTTGGCGCCTTTGCCGATGGTGAGATGGCCCGCGACGCCGGCCTGGCCTCCGAGGACGACATAATCCTCCAGCGTAGTGCTCCCGCTGATACCCACCTGGGCGCAGATGATGCAATGGCGGCCGATGACGACGTTGTGACCGATCTGGACGAGGTTGTCGATTTTGGTGCCCTGGCCGACCACGGTGCGGCTGAAGCGGGCGCGATCAAAGGTGGTATTGGCGCCGACTTCCACGTCGTCCTGGATCTCCACGATGCCTACCTGCGGCACCTTCACGTGGCGACCGCCTTGGAACTCGTAGCCGAAGCCGTCCGCGCCGACCACGACGCCGGAGTGAAGGCGGACCCGATCTCCGATCACGCAGCCGGTGGCGACATGCGCCGAGGGCATCAGCCAGCTGTCGGCGCCGACGCGGGCGGCTCGGCCGAGGAAAGCCTGCGCGTGAAGGACGGTGCGCGGGCCGACGGCGGCGTCGGCCTCGATCACGCAGAGCGGGCCGACGGTGGCGCTGGGGTCGATCTTGGCGGAGGCGTCGACGATGGCGCTGGGATGGATGCCGGCGGCGGGGCGCGGCCAAAGCGCGGCCTCGAGACGGGCGCAAAGCGTGGCGAGAGCGGCGGAAGGGTTGTCGACAAGCAGCCAGAGCTGCTCGGCGGGCGGTTCGCCCTCGAAATCGGCGGGGAGAAGGACGACGGAGGCCTTGGTGCCGGCGACCTCGGGCTTGTATTTAGGATTGCCGAGGAAGGACAGATCGCCGGGCTGCGCGTCCTTGAGCGCGGAGATGTTGCGAATGGTCGCGGAGCTGGCGCCGCGGATGGCGCGGGGAGCGAGAATGGACGCGAGTTCGGCGGCGCTGTAGGCGAAATTCATACGTAGGGCGTCAATGACGGGGGCGAACGCTTCGATGTCCACCGGGGAATTGGCGGAGCGCGCGGCGGGCTGCGATTGTATGGGCAACAAAAAGCCCGACGCGGGAAGCGTCGGGCCGGGAAATGGAGACTTGGTAATGGCGCGCTTACTTGGTGCCAGGGAAGGAGACCTTCGCGCCGGCCTCGGAGCCGGATTCGGCGGGCTTGGCGGCTGCCGGAGCGGTGGCGGCGGGCGAGGGAGCGGCGCTGCCGGCGGGGCGGCTCTTGTTGATCTCCTTTTGGACTTCCTCGGTGATGTCGTAGGAGGCGTCGGAGTAGACGAGCGGGTTGATGCCGATGAGGGTGGGGCCGGACTTGTCGAAGACGAGGGTGGCGCCCTTCTTCTTGGCGACCTCGTTCACGGTGACGGAGATCTCCTCGAACATGAGCTTGCGGAAGTTCTGGATACGCTGCTGGAGGGAGCGCTGGGTGTTGCCGCGGAAGGACTGCACCTCGTTTTGCTTCTTTTGGATGTCCTCGATCTTCGAGCGCATTTCGGTCTGGAGCTTCTCCTTGGCCTCGGTGGCGAGGGTGGGGTTCTTGCTGTCTTCCTCGAGCTTCTTGAGCTGCTCGACGAGGGTCTTGCCCTCGTTGTTGATCTTTTCGAGCTCTTCGTTGGCCTTCGCCTCGTCGCCCTTGAGCTTCGCGTTCTGTTCCTCGGTCTTGTAGTGCCCGTCGAGTAGCTTGGCCATGTCGACGACGTAGATCTTGGGCGCGGGTTGAGCGGAGGCGGGAGCGGCGGCGATGCCGGCGAAAGCGGCAACGGCGCAGAGGGTGGCGAGGAGTTTGTTCATGCGATGGAGTTTAAAATGCGGGGGTGTTGAAGAGACGGAAATCCTAGGACACGCGAATCAGAAGCGGGTGCCAAAGGAAAAGTTAAACTGAAGGCCGTCGTCGTTATACTGGTCGCTCGTGATCGGGATGCCGAAGTCGAGGCTGAGCGGGGCTCCGCCGACCATGAGGCGGATGCCGAAGCCGAAGTTGTCGTTGTAGTTCGACGGATCGAAGTCCCAAGCGTCGACGTTGACGTAGCCGATGTCGTAGAAGAACGCGAGGCGCAGGGGATTAACGACTTCGAAGGTATACTCGATGCTGCCCATGGCGTAGGTGCTGCCGCCGACGGGTTCGTGGGTGGGCGGAACGTCGGGGCCATCGGGATCTTGAGCGGCGCCGGCAGGTCCGTCCGGGTCGGGCTGGGTCTTGAGTCCGACCATGTCCTTGGGGCCGACTTCGCGGAATTCAAAGCCGCGGAGGCTGCTGGGGCCGCCGAGGAACATGCGGTCGAAGTAGGGCACCCGGTTGGAGTCGCCGTAGGAATCGATGACGCCGGCGCGGCCGATGAAGGAGAGCACCTGATTGAGCGTCTCGAAGGTGTTGTAATACTGGGAAGCGCGGAGCTCTACGCGGTAGTAGTCGGTTTGGCCGGCGAAGGGGCCGCCGGCGAGTTCGGTGCCGAGTTCGACGCGATTGCCGCGGGTGGTGTTGTAGATGCGGTCGCGGGTGTCGCGGAGGAGCTTGAAGGTGAGCTTGGAGACGGAGCGCTCGCCTTGTTCGTCGAGGAGGAAGGGGGCGGTCTGGCGGTCGACGTCGGAGATCTCGACGACCTCGTAGGTGTAGCCGAGGCGGCCTTCGACGAGCTCGAAGAGGCGTTTACGAAGGTAAACTTCGGCTCCGGTGCGGGTCTCTTCGTAGATGTCGCTGTAGTAGTCGGAGGACGAGCGGTAGAGGTTGAAGCCGAGGGCGAGTTCGCGCTCGAGGAACCAAGGCTCCTCGAAGTTGAGCGTCGCCTCGCTGGAGCGCGAGCCGAGCTGAAGGCGGAGGCGGAATTTCTGGCCGTCGCCTTGGAAGAAGCTCTTCCGGTTGAAGAGGTCGAAATTCGACTGGCTGACTTCGGCGAAGACGATGGCGCGCTCGAGGGAGCTGAAGCCGGCGCCGAAAGTGAGGTTGCCGGTGCGGCCTTCCTTGACGGCGATCTTGAGGTTGCGGCGGCCGGGCAGGTTGGTCGGCTCGGGGTTCATGTTCACCTCCTCGAAGAAGCGGGTGTTCTCGAGGCGCAGCTTGGAAGTCTGCATGCGGACGGTGTTGAAGACCTCGCCGGGACCGAGGACGAGTTCGCGGAGGATGACGATGCTCTTGGTCTTCGTGTTGCCCTCGATGCGGATGGACTCGACGTTGAATTTTT
>CBIHRE010000185.1:0-8886 GCA_966212385.1 uncultured Akkermansia sp.
GATTACGTCGATCCAGCCCGCGATCCGCCCGTGTCCATCGGCATCGGCGATATCGGCGCCCGCATCGAGGGACTCGCCAATCGCGTCCCGCCCCGCGGCGAGCCCAGCCCCGCGCGCGGCCAGCTCGCCGGCGTCGTCAAGGTCGGAGGCGGCCTCTCGGTCGAGGCGCAAGGTTTCCCCCTCTCCGATCCCCCCGTCTTCGAGGCCCGCGCCGAGTTCGACGCCATTCCGCTCCCCGCCCTCAACCCGGTCCTCCGCTCCGCCCTCGGCGTCGATGTATCCGATGGCACCCTACACCTCGCCTTCGAGATCCGCGCCGCCGGCGGACGCTACGAGGGCTACGTCAAGCCTCTCGTCCGCGGCGCCCGTTTCACCGACATCGGCACCGAGCCCGGCTCCGGCCCCGCCAAGACCCTCTGGGAAACCCTCGTGGCCGGCCTCGCCGTCCTCCTCACCAACGGCGACACCGAAAATGTCGGCACCCGCGTGCCCTTCTCCGGCGAGTTCGGCCGCACCGATGTCGATTCCTGGGACGCCTTCGTCGCCCTCCTGCGCAACGCCTTTGTCCGCGCCCTCCGCGAAGGCGTCGACCCCGGCGCCCCGATGTTCGAGGGCTGAACGGATCCACCGCCCTCCGCCTCCCGGTGCATATTGCAACCCGCCCCCGCCCGCCACGCCGCGTTTTGCGCCCCGGCCCCCTGCCGGCTCGCCCCGCCCAAGCCCCTTTTCACCTGAAGTAAAACGAGATCCGCGCCCGCCACGCGATTGGCCCGCTTTGCGCGCCAGCCTTCGGCGAGGCGCTCCGCGCCACGGCGCGCCGCAACCCCTAGCCACCATGCCATCGCCCACCACCATTCCTCCGACCGTGAGCCAGAGCCAAGGCACCTACGGTTCCCAGGCCGCCGGCGTGCCCGTGCGCCCGGAACCTGTTGTCGTCAATCCCCTCTGCTGGGGCGCCGTCCTCGCCGGCGCCGTCGCCGCGCTCAGCATCCACCTCCTCGTCACGCTCTTCGGCCTAGGCCTCGGCCTGCAGATCGTCGAGCCCGCCACGAGCCCCGACGGCGGGCAAAAATTCAGCATCGGGGTGGGCATCGCCTGGTCCGTCGCGGCCTTGCTGGCCCTCTGGGCGGGCGGCTGGGTCGCCGGCCGCCTCACGCCCGAGTCTGGTGCCTCGCCACCGTCGTCACCCTCGTCGCCCTCGGCTCCGGCGCCGGCATGCTCGCCGGCACCGTCGCCCGCATCACCGGTCGCACGCTCGGCGCCGCCGCCCAGACGGTCGCGCCCGCCGCGCAGGCCGGCGGCGAGGCCATCTCGCAGTTCGCCAAGGAAAACTCCAACCTGCTCCAAAGCTTCACCCGCGAACTCGTTCCCGGCGGCGCCTCGGGCGGACAAGACAACGCCCAGCAGCAGGCCGCCGCCGCCACCGCCCGCGCCACCCGCGAGATCTCCTGGGCCCTCGTCCGCTTTTTCTCCGCCGAGCCCGCCGACCGCGGCGCGCGCCGCGCCGACCTCGTCCGCGCCGTCGACGAGCACACGCCGATGGACGAGGCCCAGGCCAACCAACGCGTCGACCAGATGATCTCCTCCTACGATCGCGTGCAGGCCGATCTGAAAGAGATGGCCGCGCGAGCCGAGACCAAGGCCCGGGCCGCCGGCGAAAAAGCCTCCGACTACGCCACCCACGTCGCCGTCTGGACCTTCATCGCCTTCATCGTCGGCGCCGTCGCCGCCTCGCTCGGCGGCTCCTCCGGCGCCCGCGCCCGCCGCGAACACGACGCCGGCGCGCTCGCCTGAACCTCCCGTTCCGATCCCCGGTCCCCGCGCGGACGCCGCCTCCGGCCGGCGTCCGCGCCCTTTCACCCTCCCCTTTCGCGCCCATGATCATCCTTCAGCTCACCAACACCCGCGCCTCCGATCCGGAAACCGAAGCCCGCGCCATCCTTGCCGACGCCCAGGCCCTCGCCGACGCCGGCCACGAGGTCACCCTCGTCTCGCCCGCCGAGGATCGCTCCACGCTGGCCGACCGGATCCCTCGTTTCATCGGCGCCGCGCTGCGTCCCGCCTTCGCCGCCGTCTCGGCCCTCGTCGAACCCGCGCTCGCCCCTCCCGCCCCGGAGCTCGTCCACGTCCATCACCCCTTCCTCGTCGGCGAGGAGGCGCTCCGCATCGCCGCGTTGCACGACGCGCCGCTCGTGTTCACCGCCACCCTCCGCTACGAAAACCCCTTCCCGCTCCCGGCCGCCGAAGCCGAGCACCTTCGCTCCTTCATCGAAAAGCTCGGCATCTGCTTCGCCAACCGCTGCGACTTCGTCGTCGCGCCCTCCGCCGCCGTCGCCGTGCGCCTTTTCGAGGGCGGAGTCCTTCGCCCCATCCACGTCGTCTCCCACGACGATCCCCCCGGGCTCCGCGCCGCCCGCCTCGCGAAAATCTACGACGAGGCCCGCGCCAGTCGCCGCGCCCGCGGCCCCGTTCGCGACACCGCGCCCGCCGCCCGGCTCCGCCGCGATCTCGCCCTCGCCTGGCACAAGATCCACCCCGCCGCGACCCCGCCGCCCCGTCGCGCCCGCGGCGTCTTTTCCCTCCTCCGCGACGGCTCCGCGCTGCCATGCTGACCCGAATCGGCGGCCGCTGGCGCACGCTCCGCGAGTGGGTGACGCTCGGCGAATGGATGCCCCGCATCCTTCGCCTCCCGCCGCCGTCCCAGGAAGGTTTCCGCCCCGGGCTCTTCCTCGTCGAGCTCGCCGGTTGCGACCGCGAGACGTGGGAATGGGCCCGGACTCGCGACGCGTTGCCCTTTCTCGAATCGCTCACCTCGCGGCAGAACTACCGCGCCATCGATTACCACGCGGGCAACCCCTGGTGCCGCGTCGCCCGCGAGACCGAACTGCTCTACGGCGTCCCTTCCGCGCTGCCCGGCGAGCTCTACCTTCCTCTCGGCGCGGAAAATCCCGCCGACCTCGCCCGCCGCGCCGACGCCCTCGCCGCCGACGAACGCCTCCAACGCCAGCGCGAGGGCCTCCTGCGCGACGGCGCCGCCTGGGGCACGCTCCTGCCCGGCGGCGCCGCGACCGGCGAGTTTCACGGCCCGCTCGGCGACCGCGCCGAGGGCTGGGTCGAGTGGCTGCGCAACCGCTACGGCGCCGCGCTCGATCTGCGCCGCGGCGTGCCCGTCGTCCACCTCCGCCACGATTGCACGCCGCCGTCCGATTTCACCGGCCACGGACTCGCCTCGTGGTGGCTCCGCCAGGATCGGATCATGGCCCGCCTCTACCACCGCGCCCGCCTCTCCCGCCGCCGCGATTACGAGGTCTGGTTTCTCCTCACCCCCGCGCCCGCCCCCGCCGAGACCTTTCCCGACGACTACGCGCAGCTCCTCCAGTCCGCGCTCGGTGCCGAGTGGGACGTCCGCTCCGCCGGAGCCGCTCGCCAGCGCGAGGCCCCCGCCGGCCGCGAGATCCGCCTGCTTACGCGCGACGACGTCGCCCATCTCTACGCCGCCGGCTCCCCCACCGACGCGGAAAAAATGAAGGTCGCCCGCCTCATCCTCCAAGCCGGCGCCGGCGTCGGCGCCGTCCTCTGGCGCGAGGCCGACGGCACCCCGCGCTGGCAACGCGAAGGCGCGGTCTCCGACGTCGAGGCCCTCCACCCGCCTCCCGGCAACTCCCTCGAGGCCTGGTCGCCCTACCTCGTCGAGCGCGACGGCGACGCCCTCCTCGACCACCCCGACGCCGGCACCTGGATCGCGCTCCGCGGCCGGCCCGAGGATTGGCAACGCTCCGGCCTCGCCCTCCTCCCGCGCCGCGCCCGCCTCGGCTCCAGCCGCGGCGACTGGCTCCGCCCCGGCCAGATCTACGGCGCCGCCCGCCATGCCCTCGGCCGCGAACGACTCCGGCACGAGGTCCCCGCGCCCGCGCTCAATCCCGACACCTTCCGCCTCGCCACCTACAACGTCCATCGCTGCATCGGCATGGACGGCCGCCAGTCCGTGCGCCGCGTCCTGCGCGTCCTCGCCGAGATCGACGCCGACATCATCGCCATCCAGGAGGTCTCCGCCGTCGGCTTCAACCAGGCCGAGCAGATCGCCGCCGAGCTCGGCATGTATTCCGTTTTCTGCCCCACCCTTCACGGCGCCGAGGCCTACGGGCACGGACTCCTCAGCCGATATCCGTTCACCGTCAACGCCGTCGGCCTGCTCCCCCTCGTGCGCGAGGCTTCCTACAAGGAGCCCCGCGGCGCCATCTGGGTGCAGATCCAGATGGGACTGCGCTCGCTCCACGTCATCTCGACCCACCTCGCCCTCGGCCGCGCCGACCGCTCCGCGCAGGTCGACGCCCTCCTCGGTCCGCACTGGATCGGCGGCCTCCCCCCCGACACCCCGCTCATCCTCTGCGGCGATTTCAACTTTTCCCCGCCCGGGAGAAACTACCGTCGCCTCGCCGCCCGCTTCCGCGACGTGCAACTCGCCCACTCCCGCGGCCCCGTCCTCAAGACCTTCTCCACCGTCTGCGCCGTGGCACGCCTCGACCACATGTTCCTCTCGCCACACTTCACCGTGCTCGGCGTCGACTCCCCGCGCACCCACCTCACGAGCGTCGCCTCCGACCACTTTCCCCTCGTCGCCGACTTCCGCTGGCCGCGCGACGCCGCGTGACGTCGACGCCCCCCGTGACGGTCGACGGGCGGGTCCCGCCCGTCGGTCTGCGATCCCCATCAAGGCGACGCACAGGATAGCGCGCACGCGGATCCGGCGAGGATCTACGAGGCTCCGTTCGCAAACCACGGGCGGCGGGACCCGCCCGTCCACCCCGAAAGTTCGATGCGTCGAGTGATTGGTATGAGAAGGCGCTCGGGCGTCTCGCGCCGCCCAAGGTTGCACCGCGCGCCCCCCGCCCGTTGCACATCGCACCGCCTCGCGCCGCCTCCGCGGCGCGGCATTTCGCGCCCGAGATTTTATCACCCTCCACGCCCGCCACTTGTCCCTGGGTCCGCCGCGCTGGCACCCGCTCTGCGGTTCCTCCCGCGCATCCACCCCCACCATTACCATGTCCAAAATCGAAACCCTCCACGACCTTCTCATCCATGAGCTCAAGGACCTCTACAGCGCCGAAACGCAGCTCGTGAAGGCCCTGCCCAAGATGGCCAAGGCCGCGACCGACGAACGCCTCAAGGAAGGCTTCCAAAAACACCTCGCCCAAACCCAGGAGCAGGTCAGCCGTCTCGAGCAGATCGCCAAGATCCTCGAGTTCACGCCCAAGGGCAAAAAGTGCCTCGCCATGGAGGGACTCATCGCCGAGGGCCAGGAGACCATCTCCGAGGAGGCGACCGACAGCGTGAAGGACGCCGCCCTCATCTGCGCCGCGCAAAAGATCGAGCACTACGAGATCGCGGGCTACGGCACCCTCCGCGAATTCGCCGAGCTCCTCGGCTACGACGAGGTCCGCTCGCTCCTCGAGGCCACGCTCGAGGAGGAATCCGCCACCGACGAGGAGCTCACCGAAATCGCCTCGAGCATCAACGTCGAGGCCGAGCAAGGCGCCGAAGCGGAAGACTGACCGGCAGGCGCCCCCTTCCTGGAGGGCGGCGCTCCGTCGCCGCCTTCCTGTCGCTCTTTGTCCGTCACCACCCGCGCCCCGCGCCCCCGACACCCCCCACCCCCCCCCCCCCGGCCCCCCGGCGCCCAACCCCCCCCCCGGCCCCAGCCCCATCCCCACGCCGCGCACATCGAGGCCGGTTACCGCAAACGCGGCGCCAGCCCGAAACGCGCCAAAGCCATCGCCTGGAAAACCGTGAACAAACAAGACCACGGCGCCAAAAAGAAGTAGGCCGCCCGCTCGCGGCGCTCCGTCTCCGCCACTTCCGCATCTGAAAGGTGGGCGGGCGCGGAGAAACGCCCGTCCAACTACGATCCATCCGCCAACATCCGCCAACGCGATCTCCCGCCCCCCTTCCGTCCTTCCTCCCTTCCGATCCTCCGTCCTCCGTCCTCCGTGCCCCGGCCCTCCGTCCTCCGGCCTTCCGGTCTTCCGGCCCTCCGTCCCTCCTCCGCCCCCGCCATGCCACATCCCGGCCCCGCCCCCACGCCACCGCCGCTCGCCGACACGCCCACCGCGCCGGGCCTCGCGACCTTTTTCGCGATCGAGTTCGACCCCGAGCTCAACGAGGCGGGTTACTCCGTCATCGCCGCGCCCAACGAGATCAAAGCTCGCGAAGTCGCCGACGCCGCCGCGCGCCAGTCCGGCCGCGTGCTCGTCGATGTGGTCACCCAGGCCTTCCTCCGCTCTTGGCTCGACCGCGCCCGCCAGCACCCGCCCGACCTCGTCGCGTCCGGCGGAGCCTGATCTCGGCCGGAAAGGTGGCGGGTATCCAAGATGTAGTGGGTTCAGCCCTTCATTCCAGTTCTCCTGCTCGTGCTATCCGCCGGACTTAAGGCGATGCACGATCCCGTTCCTCTTTGAGTTGCGCCAAGCCCTCCGCTTGCCAAACGCGCGCGTTCTCGGAATTGCTGTCGCCCACCGCTTCCCGCGTTGGTATCTCGCCGAAGCATTCCGATGCAAAACCACCTTCTTCGTTTCGTGCTGCGCCTGCTGTCCGCGCAGTTCGTCCTCGCGGTGCTCCCCCTTGCCGCAGCCGCAGACGCCTCCGCCACGGACACGACCGAGCCCGCCCCAAAGCCGCTCGCCTGCGCGGTCAAGGTGATGGATGCCCAGACCATGATCCGCGCCGGTCGAGCTGCGGAGGCCGAGACCACGATTCTGCGTCCAGCTCTGCGTCAACTCGAGGACCTGGCCAAGACGGAGACTCGCAAACTCTACTGCTCCCGAACCGGCGCGGAAACCCTGCTCTATCTGGGCGGCGCCGCCACCCGGCCGGAAATCGGCTCCGCCGTGATCATCGACTACGACTTCGCCCTCGCCCACTACTTCAGCGCCTATCTCCGCATCGAGGACCGCGACCTCGCCGCCGCCGAGAAGCACATCGACGCCGCCCTCGCCCTCTCGCCCGTCAACCCGATGTTCCTCTGCGAAAAGGCCCACCTGCGCCAGCTCGCGAAAGATTGGACCGGCTCCATAGAGCTTTGCGACAAAGCGATCGAGTCCACCGCCGCGTTCTCGCCTCCCGACGCTCGGGTCCGGGAAAAGACGCGCGGCCTGCGGACCAAAGCCTATTCCTTGGTCGAGTTAAAGAAACTCGAGGAGGCGAAGGCCCTCTACCTGGAGTGCCTCACACTGGATCCCAACGACCGCAAAGCCACAGGCGAGCTGCGCTATATCGAAAGCCTCAAGTAAACCGCCCCGCCCCTGCTCCCGTCCTCCGGCTCACTTCCGGTCTTCCGATCCTCCGGCATTCAGGCCTTCGCTCCTAGCTCCCCGCTCCGCGCTCTCCGCTCCTCTCCCATGTCCGCCGCCGCCCCACACGCCCTCGCCACCGAGCGCCTGCTCGCCGCCACACCCAGCCAGGTCTTCGCCGCTTTCTCGGAGCCCGAGCGTCTCGCCCGCTGGTGGGGACCGAAGGGATTCACCAACACCTTCTCGCGCTTCGATTTCACGCCCGGCGGACGCTGGGTCTTCGTCATGCACGCGCCCGACGGCGCCTCGTTTCCCAACGAAAGCGTCTTCCGCGAGATCACGCCAGACACCCGCATCGTGATCGAGCACGTCGTCACTCCTTGGTTCCGCCTCACCATCACGCTCGCTCCACAAGACGGCCGCACGCGCCTGATTTGGGTGCAGGAGTTCGAGAGCGCCGAATTCGCCGCCCGGATGCGCGCCTTTGTCACAAGCGCCAACGAGCAAAATCTCGACCGCTTGGAATCGCTCCTCGCCGAAAAGACGCCATAAGCACTCTCGCATGAAGAAGAAAAACCCGGCCGCTCCCGCGCTCACCGCCGAGCAAACGAAGACCCTGCTCTCCGCCCTCCAAGCCCGCTTCGAGAAACACCCGCGCCGCCACCCCGGCCTCGACTGGGCCGCCGTCAAAGCCCGCCTCGAAACCGCCCCGCAAAAGCTCTGGTCGCTCCACCAGATGGAAAGCACCGGCGGCGAGCCCGACGTGGTCGCGCACGACAAGAAGAGCGGCGAAGTCACCTTCTTCGATTGCTCCCCCCAAAGCCCCGCGGGCCGCGTCGCCGTCTGCTACGACCGCGAGGGACTCGAATCGCGAAAGGAGCACAAACCGAAACACAACGCGATAGACCTCGCCGCCTCGATGGGCGTCGAGCTGCTCACGCCCGACGAATACCGTTTTCTCCAGACCCTCGGCGAATTCGACACCAAGACCTCGAGCTGGGTGAAGACACCCGACGAGATCCGCGCGCTCGGCGGCGCCCTCTTCGGCGACCGCCGCTACGACCAGGTTTTCATCTACCACAACGGCGCGCAGTCCTACTACTCCGCCCGCGCCTTCCGCGCCTCCGTCCGGGTCTGATCCGCACACGATGGACGAAGACTTCGAGACATTCTCCAACCGCGAAGACCCGATCCTCGCCCGGCTCTTCGTCTACGCCTTCGGCACCGGCCTGGCCATCGTGGCCGCCGGCGGGCTCATGTTCCTTGCCCAAAGCGGCGTCTTCTCCCGCTCGATCGCTAAGCGCAACATGCGCGACGTCGAGGGATCGAACAAACGCATCCTCTTCTGGACAAAAGTCGCCGCCATCGCAGGCGCCGGCGGCGGGATCTATTACTCCGCTCGCGCCGAGCTGAATATCCAACTAAAGGCCCGCGAAGCCACCAAACGCTGAGCGCCGCCCCGCCGCACCGCCTGCTTCCGGCCCCCACGGTCGGATTCAACCACAGATCAATACCGGCGGCTTGGTGGCTTTGGACTTTGGATTCCGGGGTGGGCGGGCGCGTCCCCGCGCCCGCTGCTTGGATATCGAGCCACGGGCGG
>CBIHRE010000186.1:0-8758 GCA_966212385.1 uncultured Akkermansia sp.
TCTGGGCCGGCGGAGGTCACGCTGAGCGTCCCGCCGCCGCTGGACCGCCCGCTCCACCACGGCGCGAAGGTCCTCAGCGACGCCGCTTGGTATTTTTATCTCTTCTGGCTGCCGAAGTATCTCTTCGACGCGCATCACTTCGACCTGAAGCAGGCCGGCTCCATCGGCTGGATTCCTTACGCCGCCTCGGGTCTCGGCTGCCTCTGCGGAGGCGGCTTTTCGAGCTGGCTGTTGCACCGCGGCCATTCGGTCAATCGTGCCCGCAAGCTCGCTCTCGGGGCCAGCGCCGCGCTCATGCCCTGGGTGATGCTCGTGCCCCATATGCCCTCGGTCGGCTGGGTGATCGCGATCTTTAGCGTGGCGTTTTTTGGCCAGCAGGCGTGGTCGACCCTCGTCATGATTTTGCCGACCGATCTCGTGCCGAAATCCGCGCTCGGGAAAGTCGCCGGCCTCGTCGGTCTCGGCGGGGCGATGGGCGGCGTCGTGCTCGGCCAGCTCGCCGGCTGGCTGCTCGACAACGGCTTCAGTTACACGCCCGTGCTCGTCATCGCCGGCTCCCTGCACGTGGCCGCCCTCGGCCTGCTCTGCACGTTGATCCCGCAGATCCGCGCCCTGCGTCTCACCGTTTCCAACTCCCGATGAAAATCACCGAAATCCGCACCCGCGTCGTCCAATGGAAGGGCAAGACCGTCCCACTCCCCCCGCACTTTTGCACCAACCCGATGGATGTCATCGCGCCGATGCTCTCCCCGGCGACGATGGGCACCTTCACGTTTCACGGCTGGGTCATCGTGGAGATCTTCACCGACGCCGGCCTCGTCGGCATCGGCAACGCCGCGCTCTCCCCGCAGATCACCAAGCAGGTCATCGACCTCTACCTGAAGCCGCTGCTCATCGGCGCAGATCCCTGGGACATCGAGTTTCTCTGGCAGCACATGTATCGGAAGACGATGGCCTTTGGTCGCAAGGGCATCGCCATCGTCGCGATCAGCGCGGTGGACATCGCCCTCTGGGACATCCTCGGCAAGTCCGCCAAACAGCCCGTCTACCGTCTCCTCGGCGGCCGGACCAAGCCTCGCATCCCGGTGTATTCAAGCCGTCTCTACAGCACGCCGCTCGACGAGCTCGCCTCCGAGTCGGCGAAATACAAGGCCGAGGGCTACAAGGCGATGAAGCTCCGTTTCGGCTGGGGCCCCGTCGACGGCGCCGAAGGCATGCAGCGCAACGTCGCCCTCGTCCGCACCGTGCGCGAGACCGTCGGCGACGGCATCGACATCATGGCCGACGCCTACATGGGCTGGAACCTCGACTACGCGAAGCGCATGATCCCGCTGCTCGAGCAGTTCAACCTCCGCTGGCTCGAGGAGGCCGTCATCCCCGACGACATCCACGGCTACGCCGAGTTGAAGAAGTGCGGGCGCATCCCCATCTCCGGCGGCGAGCACGAGTATACCATCTTCGGCTTCCGCGAGCTCATCGAGGCGCGCGCCGTGGACTACATCCAGTTCGACACGAATCGCGTCGGCGGCATTTCCGCCGCGCGAAAAATCGCCGCCCTCGCCGAGGCGCACCAGATCCCGGTCATCCCGCACGCCGGCCAGATGCACAACTACCACATCGTCATGGCCAGCCTCAACTCGCCCATGGCCGAGTATTTCCCGCCGGTCGACGTCGAGGTCGGCAACGAGCTTTTCTGGTATATCTTCAAGGGCGAGCCCGTCGCGAAGGACGGCTTCATCGACCTAGACGAAAACACCCCCGGCCTCGGTCTCACCGTCGACGAGGAGAAACTGAAGCAATTCGACGTCACCGGCTGATCTTCTCCCGCCTGCACCTCGCACCCCAGCCATGACCCGCCTTGTCCAAATCCAAAACGGCGACTTGCGCCGCGTCGCCCTCGTCGAGGAGCCGCGCCTCCGCCTGCTCGACACCGTCGCCTCCGTCCACGAACTGGCCGCGCTCGCGCTCGCTCGTTCGCGGTCGCTGCTCGCGCTTGTCGGCGAACTGGCGTCGGCCTCGGCCGAGACGCTGAGCTACGACGAGGTCTATCACGGCAAGTCGCCCTGGCGCCTTCTCGCCCCGATCGATCATCGCGACGATCCCGCGCGCTGCCTCGTCTCCGGCACCGGGCTCACGCATCTCGGCAGCGCGAAAAACCGCCAGGCGATGCACGCCGCTCCCGTCGCCGCCGACGAGACCGACAGCATGCGCATGTTTCGCTGGGGCGTGGAGGGCGGCCGGCCCGTCCCGGGCGCCATCGGCATCGCGCCCGAGTGGTTTTACAAGGGCAACGGCACGATCCTTCGCGGTCCCGGCGAGGCGCTCGAAGTGCCTCCCCACGGCGAGGATGGCGGCGAGGAATCCGAGATCGCCGGCGTCTACCTCATCGACGCGGCCGGCCGGCCCCGCCGCATCGGCATGACGGTCGGCAACGAGTTTTCCGACCACGTCTTCGAAAAGAAAAACTACCTGAACCTCGCCGGCTCCAAGGTGCGCACCTGCTCGCTCGGCCCCGAACTCGTGATCGACCCCCGCTTCGATTCCATTCCCGGGACGGTCCAGATCGAGCGCGCGGGCGCGGTCATCTGGACCCAGCCGCTGGCCACCGGCGAAGCCGAGATGTGCCACAGCCTGGCCAACATCGAGCATCACCACTTCAAGTTCGAGACCCATCGCCGCCCCGGCGACCTCCATGTCCACTACTACGGCACCTGCGCGCTCAGTTTCGGCGCGGGCGTCCGGTTGCAGGACGGCGACGTCATGGTCATGCAGTTCGTCGGCTTTGGCCGTCCATTGCGCAATCCCCTGCGCGTCGCCACGCCCGCCTCCTCCCCGATCACCGTCGCCTCGCTCGCATGACCTCTCCCACGCCTCCCGCGCCCGCCTCCGCTCCGCTTCGCGTCGCCTTTCTCGGCCTCGGCCTCATGGGCGGCGGCATGGCCCGCCGCCTCGCGGGCGCGGGTTTCGCGCCGGCCGTCTATAACCGTGATCCCGCCAAGGCGGCGCCCCTCGCCGAGCTTGGCGCGCGAGTCGCCTCCTCGCCTCGCGAGGCCGCTAGCGGGGCCGATGTGGTCTTCTGCATGGTGGCCGACGACGACGCTTCTCGCTTGCTCTGGCTCGGCGAAAACGGCGCCCTCGCCGCGGCCGCCGAAGGCGCCGTGCTCGTCGAGTGCGGAACCGTCACCGTCGCCTGGATACACGAGCTCGACGCCGCCGCCCGCGCGCGCGGCTGCCGCCTGCTCGACGCGCCCGTCACCGGCAGCCGGCCCCACGCCGCCTCCGGCGAGCTCACTTTCCTCGTCGGCGGTCCCGTCGAAGCGCTGGACCGCGTCCGCCCCTTGCTCGCCGTCATGAGCCGGGCCGTGAACCACCTCGGCCCCGTCGGCAGCGGCGCGCTGCTCAAGCTGATCAACAACTTCGTCTGTGGCGTGCAGGTCGCCGCCCTCGCCGAGGCCATCGCCATGATCGAGCGCGGAGGCCTCGACCGCGCCCAGGCGCTGGAAGTCCTGACCAACGGCGCGCCCGGCAGCCCGCTGGTGAAAACCGTCTCGGCCCGCATGACTGCGCCGGACTACACCCCGAATTTTCTCCTGCGCCTCATGGCCAAGGACCTCACCTACGCCCGCCGCGAGGCCGCCGCCCGCTCGCTCGACCTCGGCACCGCCGCCGCGGCGCTCTCGCTTTTCCAGGCCGGCGTCGCCGCCGGTCATGGCGAGAAAGACATCGCCGCCGTCATCGAGCCCCTCCGCCAACGCTGATTTCGCCCGCCATGTCGCTCCACTCCGTCCTCATCGCCGGCCGCTGGCGTCCCGCCCGTTCCGTCTCGTCCTTCCGCGCCGAAAACCCCGCCACCGGCGAGGCGTTCCTCGACGCGTTTCCCGTCAGCGACTGGGCCGACTGCGACGAAGCGCTCGCCGCCGCCACCGAGGCCGCCGTGGTCTTGCGCGCCACCCCGTCGGAGCGAATCGCGATCTTCCTGGAGACTTTCGCCGCGCGCATCGAGGCCCGCGCCGCCGAGCTCGTCGAGACCGCCCATCGCGAAACCGGTTTGCCCGTCCGGCCTCGTCTCGCCGAGGTCGAGCTGCCGCGCACCACCGGCCAGTTGCGCCAGGCCGCCGCGGCCGCCCGAGAGGGCTCGTGGGCGATGCCGACGATCGATCCCGCGCTCAACATCCGCTCCATGCTCGCGCCGCTCGGTCCCGTCTGGGTCTTCGGCCCGAACAATTTTCCCTTCGCCTTCAACAGCGTCGCCGGAGGCGACTTCGCCGCCGCCATCGCCGCTGGCAATCCGGTTATCGCCAAGGCCAACACCTCCCACCCCGGCACCACCCGCCTGCTCGCCGAGGAGGCTTTCGCCGCCGTCACCGAAGCCGGCCTTCCGCCCGCGACGGTGCAGTTGATCTACCGCACGAGCCACGCCGACGGTGAGCGCCTCGTCTCCGACCACCGCACCGGCGCCAGCGGCTACACCGGCAGCCGCGCCGCCGGTCTCAAGCTCAAGGCCGCCGCCGACGCCGCGGGCAAACCCATCTACCTCGAGCTCTCCAGCATCAACCCCGTGCTCATCTTCCCCGGCGCGCTCGCCGAGCGCGGCGCGAAACTCGCGGAGGAGTTCACGGGGAGCTGTCTCCTCGGCGGCGGTCAGTTCTGCACCAGCCCGAGCTTCGTCGTGCTCTTCGAGGGCGCGGACGCCGACCAGTTCATCGCGACGGTCAAGGCGCGCCTCGACGCCGCGCCGGTCGCGCCCTTGCTTTCCGCCTCCGTGCTTCGTGCGCTCGAGGCGGCCGTGCAGACGCTGCAAAACGCCGGCGCGCGGCTTGTCACCGGCGGACGCCGCGCGGACGCCGCGGGCTATCGTTTCGCCAACACGCTCCTCCATATCTCCGGCGACGGCTTCCTCGCCGCCGCTGAAAAGCTCCAGACCGAGGCTTTCGGAAACGCTTCCCTCATCGTCACCGTGCGCGACGCCGCGCAGGCTGCCACCGTGGTCGGCAGCCTGGAAGGCAACCTCACCGGTTGTATCTACTCGGACCCCACCGGAGCCGACGATGCGCTCCACGACGCCCTTGCGCCGATCCTTCGCGCCAAGGTCGGGCGCCTGCTCAACGACAAGATGCCCACCGGCGTCGCGGTCAGCCCCGCGATGAACCATGGCGGTCCCTTTCCCGCCACCGGTCATCCTGGCTTCACGGCCGTCGGCATCCCCGCTTCGCTTCGTCGCTTCGCGCAGCTCGAGTGCTACGACAACGTCCGCGCCGCGCGTCTTCCCGCCGCGTTGCGTGATGAAAATCCCGACGGCCGCCTCTGGCGTTTCGTCTCCGGCGCTTGGACCCGAGGGAATGTCGGCGCGTGAAAATCCCCCTCTTTGCTCCGTGAATTTTTTCGCTCCGCACCGCCTCGCTACCGCGATGATCATCGCTTCATCGCTGTCTGCCGCGCTCATCCCCGCGCTCCGCGGCGACGGGCTCGGGTCCGCTCCGCACCCCTTTCTCTACGCCGGCGAATGGGACTACCGGAAGCCCGACCAGACCCTCTTCATCGTTCGCGACGGCAAGGTCGCTTGGTCCTACTCGATCCCGATCAAGGACGCGACCGGCACCCTGCAGGAATGGGGCGACGCTACCCTCCTCTCCAACGGCAACGCCCTCTTCGCGCGCAAGACCGGCGCCGGTTTGGTCACGTCCGAAAAGAAGCTCATTTGGAACTACGACGCGCCGTCGGGCACCGAGATCCATGTCGCCCAGCCGATCGGCCTGGATCGCGTGCTCTTGGTGCAGAACGGAAACCCCGCGAAGCTCTTCATCATCGAGATCGCGACGGGAAAAACGGTGAAGGAACTCGCGCTTCCGACCCCGCATCCCGGGAAGCCCCATCTCCAATTTCGCCGCGTCCGGCAGACCCGCGCCGGCACCTTCCTCGCCGCTCACCTGGACGCGAACAAGGTCGTCGAATACGATCAGGACGGACGCGAGCTCTGGTCCTTCGCTACCCCCGGACCCTGGACCGCCGTGCGCCTGAAAAACGGCAACACGCTCATCACCTCCTATCCGTCTTCCCTGTTCGAGGTGAACCCAAAGGGCGAGGTCGTCTGGTCCTTCGATCAGAAAGACGCGCCAGACATCCGCTTCTTCATTTTTCAAGAGGCGAGCCGCCTTGCCAATGGCAACACCCTCGTCAGCAACTGGTGCCCCGTTCATTTGAAGAATCCCGCCGACTGGCCCGCCTCGGTGCAGGTGCTTGAGATCACGCCCGAAAAGAAAATCGTTTGGGCCCTGCGCGCTTGGGACGAGCCCGCCGACCTCGGCCCCGCCAGCGCGGTCCAGCTGCTCGACGAGCCCGGCGTGCCCGAGGCCGGCGATCTCCAACGGTGACCACCGCGCCCGTCTTTCCCGAACTTCTTTCCCCCCTTCCTCCGATGCAAAAACGCCCCTTGCTCCTCTCCTTCGCCCTGCTCCTGGCGCCCGCCTTTGGCGGCCTCGGCGCGCAACCCGCTCCCGCCGCCGCGCCGTCGTTCACCGCCTCCTACCTCGATCCGGCCCAGCCGATCGACCGCCGCGTCGCCGACCTGATCTCTCGGCTGACCCTCGAGCAGAAGGCCGCCCTGCTGAACCACAAGGGTTCCACCGTCACGGTCGGCGGCCGCCCCATCCGCGCCGACCAGTGGAACCAGTGCCTCAACGGCGTGAAGTGGGACCGCCCCACGACGCTGTTCCCCACCTGCGTTGCGATGGCCGCGACATGGAACACCGACTTCGTGCAAAACCAGTTCGCGCTGGTGCTCTCCGACGAGGCGCGCGCGATCTACAACGGCTGGCACCTCGACCCCAACGCCAAGGGTGAGCACAAGGGCCTCATCTACCGCGCGCCCGTGATCAACATCGAGCGCAACCCCTACTGGGGCCGCAACCACGAGGCCTGGGGCGAGGACCCTTTCCTCACCGGCCGCATGGCCGTCGCCTACGTGCGCGGGATCCAAGGCGACAACCCCGAGCGCCTCAAGCTCGCCGCCACCCTCAAGCACTACGCGGTGAACAACGTCGAGACCGACCGCACCAAGCTCGACGCGACTGTCTCCGAACGCATGCTGCGCGAGTATTGGTTGCCCCACTTCCGCGACGCCGTCGTCGAAGGCCGCGCGCAGTCTCTGATGGCGAGCTACAACGCGATCAACGGCACGCCCAACAACATCAACCGCTGGCTGCTCACCGACCTGCTCAAGACCGAATGGGGTCACCCGGGCTTCGTCGTCTCCGACCTCGGCGGCGTGAAGACCATGGTGGAGGGCCACGAGCAGGGAAAGATGACCTACGTCGACGCCGTCGCGAAGTCGCTCATGGCCGGCTGTGATTTCTCCGACAAGGAGTTCGAGCAACACATCCCCGCCGCGGTGCGCCAGGGAAAGCTCACCGAGGAGCGGCTCAACGACGCACTCGCCCGCGTCCTCCGCACGCGCTTCCTCCTCGGCGAGTTCGACTCCTTCGAGTCCGGCCCCTACAGCAAGATCTCGCCCGACGTGATCAACAGCGCCGCCCACCGCGCCATCGCGCGCGAAGCCGCCCGCCAGTCCATCGTCCTTCTCCAAAATCGCGACCGGCTCCTCCCGCTCAATCGCGCGAAGATCAAGCGCATCGCCGTGCTCGGCCCCTTGGCCGACCAGGTGATCACCAACGGCTACAACGGCACGACGCCCGAATGCGTCACGCCGCTCGCGGGCGTTCGCGACGGCGCCGGCCCGGGCGTGGAGATCCTCCACGCGCCCGGTGCGCTCGTCGGCGCCAAGGCCGGCGCCTGGGTGAAGGTCCCCGACGAGTCCGGTATCGATCCGAAGATCGCCCTCGCGTCGGCCGTCGCGCTGGCGAAGCAAGCCGACGTCGCCGTCGTCTTCGTCGGCACCCACGCCGGTGTCGAGCACGAGGGCCGCGACCGCGCGACGCTCGGCCTCACCGGGACGCAGGAGGAGCTCGTGCTCGCGGTCGCCGCCGCCAATCCCCGCACCGTCGTCGTCGAGATGAGCGCGGGCCCGCTCGTCGTGCCGCGGATCAAGGACCGTGTCCCCGCCATGCTCCAGGCCTGGTGGCCCGGCGAGGAGGGCGGCCACGCCATCGCCGACATCCTCTTCGGCGACGCCAACCCGGCCGGCCGCCTCCCGCACACCGTCTATGCCTCCGAGTCCCAGGTGCCTCCCGTCGACGAATATGACATCACGAAGGGCTTCACCTACATGTATGTGAATGGCGCGCCGCTCTTCCCCTTCGGCCACGGACTCAGCTACACCGAATTCAAATACTCCGATCTCGAGCTCGATGCGAAACGCATCCGCGAGGACGGCGCCGTCAACGTCTCGGTCGATGTGAAGAACACCGGCAAACGCGCTGGCGACGAGGTCGTTCAACTCTACGTCCGCGAGGTGAAACCCACCGTGAAGCGCCCGGCGAAGGAGCTGCGCGGCTTCACCCGCGTGAGCCTGAAACCCGGCGAGAAGCGGGCCGTCACCTTCAAGTTGCCCGCCGCGAAACTGGCATTCTGGGACGAGAAAACCCACGCCTTCGTCGTCAACCCCGGCGCCTACGAACTGCTCGTCGGCGCGTCCTCCGCGGACATCCGCTCCAGCGCCCGCCTGACGGTCGCGCCCTGAACCGTGACTACGCGGTCGAGCCGGTGGTTTCGAGGTGCTCCTCCTGCCTTAAGGTGGACGGGCGCGTCCCTGCGCCCGTGGCTCGTGGCGAACGCAATGGGCGCAGGGCCGCGCCCCTCCACC
>CBIHRE010000187.1:0-8752 GCA_966212385.1 uncultured Akkermansia sp.
TACAGCGTTAAGCCCCACGGCGGCGAGGAGATCGATGTCGAAAACCCGATCAACCTGCCCGACCCCGGCACGATCGACTACATCAGCGAGCCCACGATCAAGGCCGCCATCCACATTCCCAACGAGAACATGGGCGACATCCTCTCGCTCGTGATGGAAAAGCGCGGCGTCTGCGAGCACACCGACACCCTCGACGCCACGCGCGTCATGCTCACCTGCATCCTCCCGCTCAACGAGATCCTCGTCGACTTCAACGACCGTCTGAAATCCATCACCCACGGCTACGGCTCGATGGACTACGAGCTCGGCGAGTATCGCCAGAGCGACCTCGTGAAGATGGACATCCTCATCAACAGCGACCCGGTCGACGCCTTCGCCAGCATCGTCCACCGCGAGAAGGCCGAGGGCAAGGGACGCGAACTCTGCGAAAAGCTCGCCGAGATCATCCCGCCGCAGATGTTCAAGGTCGCGATCCAGGCGGCCATCGGCGGCAAGATCATCGCCCGCGACAACGTGAAGGAAATGCGCAAGGACGTGACCGCGAAGTGCTACGGCGGCGACATCTCCCGCAAGCGCAAGCTCCTCGACAAGCAGAAGGAGGGCAAAAAGAAGATGAAGATGATCGGCAAGGTGAACATCCCGCCCGACGCCTTCATCCAGGTGCTCAAGAACTGAGCCCGTCCGCCGACTGGCCCGCTTCCGGGGCGAAAGCGTTCGCGCGCTTCGTCCGCAGGGCCGGGCTGTCGTGGATCAATCAAGGAAGGTCCAGCGGTCGAACATCGCCGCCTGGCCGCAGGGCTGGTTCTCGGGAGTAAGCAAATTCCAGACGGTCGCCCGGGAGATTTGAAAGCGGCGGCCCGCGCGGCTGATGCGCACGCCCGAGTAATCGGCGATGAAGCCGTCGCGCGTCACCCTTTCGAGCAGACGAGCGCGTTCCTCGCGATTCGGCGCCTCGGCGGTGAGCCGCGAAGGCATGCGGGTGAGCTCATCCCAGGTGGCCTCCCACAGACGGAGCGCCGCGTGGTTGCCGTAGTTGAGGATCGGATCCGCCTCGGTGCCGTGCGAGACGAGGACATAGGGAGCCTCTATCAAGAGCCGGGCTCGCTCGCGCGGATCGGCGACGCCGGGAGTAAGGTCGCGGCCGGTCCAGTGTTTAAGGCTGCGAACGAGGCATTCGCTGTGGGCGATGATCTGCGGGTTCATGGCGCGAGGGGCTTACGCGAATGCTCGTGCGGGTCGGGGTCACGTTTTTGCCGGGGCGAGCAGCGCGCGTTGCAGCAGTGCGCGCAGGCGTTGGGTGTCGGTCGCGCTGGTCTTGGCGACGAAGCCGCCCGCGTGGGCGAAATGCACGTCCGGCTCGGCCTTGATCCGGGTGAAGTCGAGGCGCGGATGATCGCGAAATCGCGACAATCCGTAGCCGCCGCCACGCCGGTCGGGCGTCACGGTTCCGATGATGCGATCGACGAGCCCTTGGCGGGCGACGTAGCGGTCCACGCCCGCGGAGGGATCTTCGGGGAGCGGATCGGTGCGCGGTAGAAACAGGATTTCGTGGCCGTCCGAGCCCGCATCCAGGGTCCATCGTTCCGCATTCCGGTCGATGAAGTGGAGCCGCGCCCGAAGGTCCCGGAGATAGCCGAGGATGTCCTCGCCCACGGCGCGCATGATCTCCCACAAGGCGTCGCCTGGCGGGAGGCTCGAGCGTTTCGAAAAAGCGCGGAGCAGCGCGCCATCGATTGGCGAGTGCAGTTTGTTCACGAGCTCTCTGTCCACGCCCAGCCAGCGCGCGGTGTCGTTCGGACCGCGGCAGTCGAACCACTCGGCGGTCTCGAGCCAGTCGCAAAACTCCCTCGCGTCCGCGTAAAGTCCCAGGTTTGCGAGAATGAGCGAAATCGAGCAGGTGGGCGGGTGGTCGCGGGGCAGTTGGTGATGGTCGAAGTTGTTGAGCGCGGGCTCGTGCCGATGCCCGACGTCGACAACCACGACCGCCGGGTCGGCCAGATCCGCTTCCGTCGGTTCGCGGCGAAGGACGGGGGCCGGCGTCGTGGCCAAGAGAAGGCAGCAGGCGATAAACTCGTCTTTATGCGCGGAGCCGGGGTGGGTGAGAATCGTGGTGAATGGAATCATGCGCCGGAGCCGGGATGCTGGGTGCCCGCCGATGGCGCAAGGCCGCTCTGGCCGCCACCGGGTTTTGTTCGCGTTTCTCCCTGCGCCATGCAGCGGTGTCGCCCTCAATGTGAAAATGGGGGCGGCCCGTGGAAGGTCAAAGAATGCGCGGTTCCCCGAGCCGTGCAAAAACGGGCTTCCCATCGGTGGGCGCGCCGTATCAATTTTAACCTCTTTTATGCAGAAAACCCTCATCATCTGTAAGCCCGACTGCATGGAGCAGAAGCATGTCGGCAACGTCGTGGACCGCTTCGAAAAAGCCGGTTTCGAGATCATCGGCTGCAAGATGGCCCGCCTCACCTCCGCCCAGCTGCGCGAGCACTACGCGCACGTGGCCGACAAGCCCTTCTATCCCGAGATCGAAGGCTTCATGAGCTCCCGCCCCGTCATCATCATCGCCCTCAAGGGCGACAATGTCGTCGCCAAGGTGCGCGATCTCCTCGGCCCGACCGATTCCCGCAAGGCCGCCAAGGGCACGATCCGCGGCGACTTCGGCACCGAGATGATGAAGAACGTCGTCCACGCCTCCGATAGCGAGGACAACGGCAAGATCGAGATCGCCCGCTTCTTCAAGGCGGACGAGATCTTCGCCTAAGCCGCTTTTCGATTTAACGACTCAAAGGCCCGCCGGATTTACGGCGGGCCTTTTGTTTTTTGTCCGCGACTGATCGGGCGATTTGCTTCGTCTTTTCCTGTCATGAGCTTTCCGGCCAGCATTCGCCCCGCAGTCGCCACGGTGACGCTGAATCCCGCGATCGATCGCACCATCAGCGTCGCGGGCTTCGAACGAGGGGCGGTCAACCGCGCCGAACTCGTCGGCGACCGAGCGGGCGGCAAGGGCGTGAATGTGGCCGCCGCGCTCGCGGAGCAGGGACATCGGGTGGCGGCGCTGGGCTTTCTGGGGCGGGAAAACGAGGCGGTTTTCACCGCGCATTTTGCGGCGTTCGGCGTGGCGGATCGTTGCCTGCGTCTGCCTGGCGCCACGCGCATCGGCCTCAAGATCGTCGACCCGACGCGAGGTGAAACGACCGACCTCAACTTTCCCGGGCTGGCTCCGGCGCCGGCCGACCTCGCGGCCCTGCTGGGGCAACTCGATGAACTCGACGCGCGCTGGTGCGTGTTGGCGGGCAGCCTGCCGCCGGGCGTGCCGGTCGATTTTTATGCGCAGGCGATCCGCCGGCTGCGTGCGCGAGACGTGCGCGTGGCGCTCGACACGAGCGGGGCCGCTCTGGCCGCGGCGCTTTCGGCGGGGCCGGATTTGATCAAACCGAACGTCCACGAGCTCGAGGTTCTCGTGGGGCGCGGGCTGCCGGGCGAGATGGCGGTGATCGAGGCTGCGCGAGACCTCGTGACGAAATTTGGCATAGGGCTCGTCGCGGTGTCGCGCGGGGCGGATGGCGCGGTGCTCGTGTCGGGCGAGGGTGTCGTTTCGGCCCGTCCGCCGAAAATCGAGGTGCGTAGCACCGTGGGCGCGGGCGACGCGATGGTGGCCGGCTTGGTCGCGGCGCGACTCAGCGGCCTGTCGCTCACCGAAACCGCGCGCCTTGCCACCGCCTTTTCCTTGCACGCGCTGAGCCGTCACGAGGGCGGGGATCCGCGTGCGGTGCTGGAGGCATTTGGAGCGCGGGTGACCGTGCCGGCCGTTTAGGTGGGCTCCGGTTTGGGCTTTCCCGATTCGGCGATCCAGACGGCCAGACTGAGGAGGGCGACGCTTGCGAGCAGGTAGGGAAGGTTTCCCTTCTCGCGGAAAACGAGCAGGGAAACGGCGACTCCGAGAGGAACTTTGGCGTTGTTGAGCACGGCGAGGGTGCCGGCGTTGACCTGCGCGGCGCCGCGATTCCAGAGGAAGAAACCGCCGCCGCTCGCGACGACGCCGAGAAAGAGCAAGACGAGCCATTGCGTGGGCTTTGGCGCGAAGGTCGTCCAAGGCGTCACGGGTGCGGCGTAGAGCGCGGCGACCACGAATCCGCCGAGGGCGAGCCACGCGAAGATCTGGGATTCCGTGGCTTTCTCGGCGAGGGCGGGGCGGGTGCGCTTGTAGGCGACTTGGCCGGCGGCGAAGCAGAGGTTGGCTCCTTGCACGAGGAGGAAGCCGATCATGACGTCGGCGGTGCCCACTTGGCGCGGGATGATAAGCGCGGCGCCGACGACGGAGAGCAGGGCCGCGACGGCGTGACGCGGGGCGAGTTTGTTCACCAGCGCCGAGTCGAGAAGGACGACGTAGAGCGGTGTGAGAATGGTGAAGAGGTAGACCTCGTGCCCCTTGAGGTGCTGGTAGGCCTGCAGGTAGAGCAGATACATGAGGCCGAACTGGATGCCGCCGATGCCGGCCAACCAGGCGGCGGTGCGTTTCGCGAAGAGGCCGGGACGAAGGCAGGGCGCGAAGGCGAGAAAGGTGAGCCCCAGTCGGATCGCCGCCACGGCGGCCGCGGGGAGATCGCCCAGAAACTGTTTGATCAATCCGGGGGAAACGGCCCAGAGCAGAGAAACGAGAAGCAGGAGGAGCATCGGGATGGCCACAAACGGCGCAGAAGACGAAAAAGGAGAACTTCTTTTTTGCGCTTTTTGAGCCTTTTGTGGCCATCACTTCAAAGGCATGGCGGCAAGCTCGCCGCGAGGCGCCCACGGGGCGCCCGGGGGCGAGGATGGGCGGGCGATGGCGAAGCGCTGCAATCGGTTGCGTTTGGGTGGCGTCTCCAAACTTTCACCCCACCCACCGATGAGCACCCCGGAATCCTCCCACACGCGTCTCACGGCGCGCGACTTCGACCAAGAGTTGATCGACCTCTACGATTATTACGCGCACGGCCAGATCGATCGGCGCACGTTTATGGAGCGGGCGGCGAAGTTCGCGGTGGGCGGCCTCACGGCGGCGGTGCTGCTGGAGCTGTTGAGCCCGCGCTATGCGCTGGCGGCGCAGGTGCCGAAGGACGATCCGCGCGTGGTGTCGGAGTATGTGAAGTTTTCCTCGCCGGAAGGTCAGGGCGAAGGGCGAGGTTTGCGGGCAAGGCCCGCGGGCGCGGTGTCGAAACGTCCCGCCGTGCTGGTGGTGCACGAGAACCGGGGGCTCAATCCCTACATCGAGGACGTGGCGCGGCGCGTGGCGGCGGCCGGCTACACGGCCTTCGCGCCGGACGCGCTTTATTCGCTCGGCGGCTATCCGGGCACGGACGACGAGGGGCGGACGATGCAGCAGAAGCTGACGCGCGACAAAATCGTCGAAGACTTCGTCGCGGCGGCGAAATTTCTGCACGGCCACGAGGAGTCGGACGGCTCGGTGGGTGTCGTGGGTTTTTGCTTTGGCGGCTACGTGAGCAACACGCTCGCGTGGCGTCTGCCGGAGATCATCAAGGCGGCGGTGCCTTACTACGGCGGACAGCCGCCGGTCGAGGAGGTGAAGAAGATCAAGGGCGCGCTGCTGATCCATTACGCGGAGCTCGACACGCGGGTGAACGCCGGCTGGCCCGCCTACGAGGCGGCGTTGAAGGAGGCCGGCGTTTCCTACGAGGCGCACATTTATCCCGGGGTGAACCATGGGTTTCACAACGACACGACGCCACGCTACGACGAGGCGGCGGCCAAACTCTCGTGGGAACGCACGCTCGCCTTTTTCAAGGCGAAGCTAGGCTCGAAGGCGTGAGTCTTCCCGTTCGTCTCGCTCCCTGCTCCCGCGCGCACGCGCCGGAGATCCTCGCGCTCTTCAACGACGCGATCCTGCACACGACCGCGCTCTACGAATACGAGCCGCGCACGCCGGAGTTCATGGAAAACTGGTTCGACGCGAAGGAGCGTGGCTCCTGGCCGGTGATCGGCGCCTTCGATGAGCGAGGCGCGTTGTTGGGCTTTTCGACCTGCGGGCCCTTTCGCCCGCAGCCGGGTTTCGCGCCCACGGCGGAGCATTCCGTCTATGTGCGGGGCGACCAGCGAGGCCGCGGGCTGGGGAAGGTCTTGTTGCGCGCGATCGTGGACGCGGCGCGGGCGCGCGGGCTGCACGTGTTGATGGGCGTGATCGACGCGGAAAACGCGGCGAGCGTCGCGCTTCACCGTGCCGAGGGTTTCGAGCACGCCGGCACCTGGCGCCAGGCGGGGTTTAAATTCGGCCGGCGGCTCGACGTGGTCGTTTATCAGCGGATTCTGGGCGGGTGATGGGATCGGACGAGGCGCGAGGGTTTCCCCCGGCTCGGACGTAATACTGGCAGGTTCAAGAACGCTCCGATTCACGGGCCGTTCTGAAGAGCAAAATCAAAACCCTGCCAGTCGTGAAAACCCTCCGAATCAGCATCATCTCCCTCGTCGCGGTCGCGTCGGCGTCCGCCTCTTTCGCCGGTCCGGGCCTGCAGTATTGGAAATCCCGGTCCGCTGTGCCCGCGCCCGTGGCGGAAAAAGCCGCGCCGAAAGCCGAGAAAGCGGCTTGCGCCACCATGCCGGTGACACACGGCCGTTTCACGCGCCAGGTGAAGTGCGATGGCGATGTGGCGAAAACCGCCGCCTGCAAGGCGCATTGCGGGACCTGAGCATCGGGCCGAATCCGCGGAATGACAGAGGCCGGGCCGTTTTCGGTCGCGGCCTCTTTGCGTGGAGATTTCGCCGGATCGTGGCTCAGACGCGGAAGATGGCGCCCATCTTTTTGCCGAGCACGATGCTCAGGCCAACGATGCAGATGCCGAGAAAGGTCATCGCCCAGACGCCGAGCGCGCTGGCGATGAACTGGCCGTCGCCGAGGAGCTGGAAGAGTTCGAGGATGGCCTTGGTGATCGGATAGAAGGCCTGTTTCTGCGCGAGTATCAAAGAGTCGGATACCTCGAGCATGGCGAAGGCGAAGGCGAGCAGGCCGCCGGCGATGAGGTTGGCGGCGATGAGCGGGAGCGTGACCTTCGCTAGGGCCTTGAGCGGCGGGCAGCCGAGGTTTTGCGCGGCCTCCTCGAGCGTTTCGCTGGTCTGCTGGAAACCGGCGACGGCGGAGCGCACGACGTAGGGCAGGCGGCGGACGGAGTAGGCGATGATGAGGAGGATGGTCGGGTTTTCGACCGGGTTGAGGAAGCTGAAGACGCGGCCTTCCTGGCTCATCGCCAGGTAGCCGAAGGCGACGACGAGACCGGGGACGGCGAGCGGGAGCATGGCGAGGACGTCGAGGACGCCGCGGTAGGCGAGCTTGGAGCGGACGACGACGTAGGCGATGGCGATGCCGAGGACGATGTCCACGACCGTGCTCGCGGCGGCGAACTTGAGCGAGTTGCCGATGGCCGAGACGGTGAGCGGGTGGCCGAGGGCGAGCTCGAAGTTTTCCAAGGTGAACCCATGCGGCAGGATCGAGGCATACCAGTCGCTCGCGAAGGCGGTGAGGAGGACGCCGACGTGGGGCAGGACGGCCAAGGCGGTGACGCCGCCGAAGAGCGCGGTGCAAAGCAGGGCCTGTCCAAGAGGGATCGAACGCGCTCCCCCCGTCGAGGACGCCTTGGCCATCATGGCGTAGGATTGGCGGCCGAAGAGGCCTTTGCCGATCGCGTAGAGGGCGGTGGTGCTGAGGAGGAGGAGCGTGACGAGCGCGTAGGGCGCGGGATTTCCGCCGATGTCCTTCAATCCGTAGAAAATCTGGACGGAGGCGACGCGCGAGTAGTCGAAGACGAGCGGCACGCCGAGCTCGGTGAAGCCGGCGATGAAGACGATGGTGCCGCCGGCGAAAAGGCCGGGCTTGATGAGCGGCAGCGTGACGCGGCGGAAGCGGCGGAAGCCGGTGCAACCGAGATTTTGCGCGGCCTCCTCCATGGCGGGATCGACGTTGGCGAGGGCGGCGGCGCAGTTGAGGTAGACGATGGGGTAGAGGGTGAGGGCGTTGACGAGCGCGATGCCCCAGAAGGGCGCGATGGCGAACCAGTCGAAAGTCCAACCCTCGGGACGGAGACCGAGCTGGATGAGCAGGGCGTTGAGGGCGCCGTATTGGCCGAAGATCTGTTTGATGCCGATGGCGCCCACGAAGGGCGGCAGGATCATCGGGACCAGGACGACCGAGGCGAGGGCGGCCTTGCCGGGGAACTGGAAACGGTCGCTGAGAAAGGCGAGGGGGAGCCCGATGGCGAAGGCGAGCAGGGTGGTGGCGAGGCCGAGCCAGAAGGAGTTGAGCAAGCCGCCGCGGTAGAGCGGATCGGCAAGCAGGGCGGAAAAGGTCTCGAGGGTGAAGCGGCCGTCGGCGTCGATGAAGCCGCCGCGTAGGATCTGGAGAATCGGCCAAAGGAAAAACGCGCCGAAGAAGAGCAGCGTGAAGGCGAAAACGGAACGCGCGAAGGTCTGCGACATCGCCCCGGACGGTGTGAAGCCCGCGCCGGGGCGACGACGAAAAAGCGCGCTCGACGGGCAAAAATGACATTTTGCGGTGATTTCTCTCCAAGCAGGCGTCGCGTCGGGCGCTTGCGAGGGGAGACGGGTGGGGCAGCTTGTGCCATGAGAACCGAACGCGATTCGATGGGGGAGATGGAGGTGCCGGACGAAGCCTTGTATGGCGCTTCGACCCGACGCGCGGTTTTGAATTTCCCCATCAGCGGGCGGGCGATGCCGGCCACGTTTATCCGCGGACTCGGATTGGTGAAGCAGG
>CBIHRE010000188.1:0-8717 GCA_966212385.1 uncultured Akkermansia sp.
CTGCTGGGGATGGTGTTTCTCGCCTGCCTGGTCTGCGCGACCTTCATCGATCTCGACCACATGATCATCCCGGATCCGTTCACGATCTGGCTGGCGGTCTTCGGCGTCGTGGCGGCCTTCGCGTTTCCGGCGCTGCATGGCGTGGAGGCGGATCTCCCTCTGCTGGCGCATCTGCGTTCGGGCGGCGTGTCGGTCATGGGCGTGCTTGTCGGCTCGGGCGTGCTGCTCTGGATCGCGCTGCTCGCGGAGAAAATCCTCGGCAAGGAGGCGATGGGCTTCGGCGACGTGACGCTGCTCGGCGCGGTTGGCGCCTTCTGCGGCTGGCAGGGCGCGCTGTTCAGCATCTTCGGCGGCGCGATCGTGGGCACGGTCTGGGTGGCGCTCGCGGCGATCTGGCAAAAGGCCTCGGGTAAAAAGGCGCCCATCGCGCCGCGCACCGAGAACGCGGAGGGCGAGGAGACCGAGCAGATCGGGCTCGGCGTGCACGTGCCCTTCGGTCCGATGCTGGCGGCGGGCGCGGCGATCTACTTTCTCGGCGCGGATCGATGGTTCGACGCGTATCTGGCCGGTCTGTCGGGGCTTTTCTAAGCCCCGCGCTTTGCGTGGTGTCGGGGCCTTTAGGTGGGCGGACGCGTCCCTGCGCACGCTGTCGTGGAGCGGCAAGCCACGGGCCGAGGGACCGGCCCGTCCACCTTGGGTGACGGGTGAGGTTGGCGCATCCGGCTCGCCGGCCCGCCCGTTTGAGGTCTTGGGCGTTTTGCCCATGTTCCTCCGATGCCGCGTCTCGTTTTCATGCTCGGTTTTCTGGGCCTCTGGCTGGCCGCGCCGCTCCGCGCGGACGACGCGGAGGCGGTGCTGGTTCGCGCGCGCGAGGCCGAGGCGCGCTTGGATACGGAACGGGCGCTGGAGCTCTACCTCGAGGCGGACCGGCTGCGCCCCGAGGACGCGCGTATCCTGCAAAAAATCGCCCAGCAGCTTTCGGACATGAGCCTGCAGATGGACGACGAGGCGCAGATCCGGGAGCAGACGCGCAAAGCCCTGGCCTACGCGCGGCGGGCGGTGGAGCTCGAGCCGGACAACGCCTTGAACGTGCTCTCGCTCGCGGTGTGCCACGGCAAGATAGCCGTCTACAGCGACACGCGGTCGAAGATCCGCTACTCGCGTCTGGTGAAGCAGGAGGCCGAGCGCGCGGTCGCCCTCGATCCGAACCTCGACTGGGCGCACCACGTGCTCGGGCGCTGGCACCACGAGGTGGCGGAGCTGGGCTTCACGAAGCGTTTTTTGGTGAAGCTGATCTACGGCGGCCTGCCCGACGCCTCGCGCGAGAAGGCGATCGCGCACTTGGAAAGAGCCGTGGCGCTGGCGCCGGAACGCGTGCCGCACCACGTCGAGCTGGGCTTCGCCTACCTGTCGGCGGGGCGCAAGGACGATGCCCGGCGGAGCTTCGAGCGCGGTCTGGCGCTGCCTTCGCGAGAGCGTTACGACGAGCCGGCGAAAACGCGGGCGCGCGAGGCGTTGAGCAAACTCTGATCGCTGCGGCCGGGGCGCTTTGCCAAGGATCGCGGGTAAATGCCCGAGCCCACGTCGACGTCGCTTCCGATTCCCCCGATCCTGCGCCCCTTCGCGCTGCCGGCGATTAACGCGCCGGTCTCGCTCGCCGAGATCGCCGCGATCTGCGCGCACTACGAGCTGCCGGCGCTGGCGGCGCGCATCGCGAACGATCCGCCGGCGAAGCCTTTCGTGAGCGACGGCTGCACGGGCTGGATCAACGAGTGGCAGGGCGTGAGCATCTACGCCGCGTGCTTTTTGCACGATCTGAAGTATTGGGCCGGCTATCCGGGCGAGGAGGTGGAGCGGCTCGTGGCGGACGCGGAGCTGATGGTGGACGTGGCCCGGCTGCTCGGCGGCACGCGCATGGCCGAGGTGATGTTCAACGGCGTGCGGATCGGCGGGCGCGAGGGCTTTCGCGCGTCGTTTTCGTGGGGCTTCGGGCGGAGGTGAACGGCCGGACGGCTCTGGGGATCCACGGGCGCGCGGGCGATGCGCGGCGCGCCTGCGAGGGCGCGGCCCTTGCGGGAGCCGCCGGTGCCGGCTAGCTTTGGCGCATGGCCGACCTGCCCGCCCGGTTTTTGCAGGCTTTCATCCCGCTCTTCGTGGCGCTGGACCCGATCGGGATGGCGGCGATTTTTCTCGGGTTGAGCGCGGGCGTGGCGGAGGCGCGGAAACGCCGGATCGCGCGGCAGGCGGTCGCGACGGGCGGGGCGGTGGCGTTGGCCTTTTTGTTTCTCGGGCAGGGAATCTTCGCGGCGGTGGGGATCACGGTGGGCGACTTCCAAATCGCGGGCGGGCTGATCCTCTTCATCCTCGCGGCGCGCGATCTCCTACAACCCTACGCGTCGGCGCCCGCGGATCTGCCGGAGGATTTCGGCGTGGTGCCGCTGGGCATGCCCTTGATCGCGGGGCCGGCGGCGATCGCGACGTTGCTGCTGCTCGCGCAGACGGTCGGGCTGGGCGTCACGTTGGCGGCGCTGGCGGTGAACCTGGGCCTGTTGACGCTGTCGTTTTCGCAGGCCGACCGGCTGGTGCGGGTGATCGGCGCGACGGGCCTGCGCGCGATTTCGAAGATCGTGTCGCTGCTGCTCGCGGCGATCGCGATCAGCCTGATCCGCCGCGGCTGGGGCGCTGGCTAACCCTGGCGTTGCAGTCAAGGTGGGCGGGCGCGTCCCCGCGCACGCTGCTTGGAGACCGAGCCACGGGGGCAGGGACGCGCCCGTCCACCAAAAGGCAAGCGGACGGCGGCCGACTAGACGCGGACAACCCGGAACCCGAGGTCGGGGTCGAGGAGGCCGACCGCGCTTTGGGAGACATCGAGGCACCAGGAGCGGTCCTTGCGCCGCGGCTCGCGACCGCGGGTGTGGCCGACGATCTGGGGGAGGGGAAGGTCGTCGACAAACTCTTGGTCCCAATCGAGCCAGAGCACGCCGCCGACGGGGGCGCCGCGACCGCCGCGCGCGGGGCCGACGGCGAAAAGCGGCCCTTCTTCTCCGCGAGCGAGCCAAGCGGCCCAGGCGGCGTCGGCGTGGCGGATGAAGGCCGCGGTCTGCTCTTCCGGGCGGCGCGAGGCTTCCCAGGGCCAGATTCGGCGCGAGACGCCGGCGTGGCTGAGCAGGTAGCCGTGCGCGACCGCGACGAGGCCCCAGGTGCGGAGAAAGGCGGCGGGCCAGGCGCCGAGGAGGCGCGCGTAGGTGGCGGCGGCGGGGACGGCGGCGTCGAGCTGGCGGACTTTTTCCTCGTCGCCGGAGAGGAGCAGGCGGGCGCGGACGTGGGCCACCCGGAGCGCCTCGACGTCGTGGTTGCCGGCGAGAAAGACGCAGCCCTGCGGATGCGACTCCGCGAGCTCGGGCAGGCGCTCCGCCACGGCCCGGAGGGCGGCCTCGCCCTTCCACTGCGGGTTGATGGCGTCGGCGTAATCGCCCAAGAAACACAGGGTCGCCCCTTCGCGCGCGGCCAAGGCGGTGGCGCGATCAACGAACCCGAGGTCCTGATGGACATCGGGAACTATGAGCACCGGGCCGTTGGGATTGAAATCGATAAGCGAACTCACGGGCAGAGCTTCGGGATGAATCTTCGGGCGCGGGGATCAACCCCAAAGGGAGGGAGTAAATGCGGGCGTGGCGTTCCGGGTGGGAACGGGCGGAGTGTCCGGGCGCGCGCCCCGGGTCGGAGCTTGGCGCCGATGCGTTTTGATCCACGCTGCGCGGCGCCCGATGGACACGACTTTTTCCAAGATCTCGCAGGTGCGACTGACAGGCGGCGCGGAGGGCGCGGTGAAGGCGCTGCGCGGCTTCGACAAATCGCGTCACAGCGTGCCGGACGCGGTCAACGCGGCGACGAGCGGTTTTCTGGCCAGGCTCTGCGCGGCGGAGCTAACGGAGGAGGCCGAGGGCATGTTCCAGCGGGCGCGCGCGGCGATGGCCTACAAGCGCAAGGACCTCTCGCTCGATGTCGGCGCGGGGCAGGCGACGCTGACGGCGCGGGATTTTTGCTGGGAGCTGGCCTACGCCTTGGAGGCCGCGGATCCGTCGCGCTACGCGATCACGCGGACGTTGCACAGCCTGCGTTCGGGCGAGCTGGTGCGTCTGCCGGAGTTCGACGCCTTGTTCGCGGGGCAGTTCGACGCGGTGGTCTTTGATCTCGCGCGCGGCGTGCGCGTGGAGGCGGTGATCGACGCGGTCGAGGCGCTGGAAGGCGAGGCGGAGGAGATCCTGCGGGTGGATTATCCCTCGGACTGCAGCCGCTGCACGCTGAGCGCGCCGGGCGTGACGGCGCAGGTGGAGTGCGACGGCGCGACGCTGGCGATGCGTTTCGCCCGCGCAGGCTCGCCGGCGGAATGCCTGACGGAATTCGCGGCGCTGCGGGAGGCGTTTCGCTTGAGCAAGGACCGGACGCTCGCGGGGCTGATCGGCTGACTCGCGGAAACCCAAAACGAAAAAACCCCGGCCGCGAGGGGCGGCCGGGGGCGGGTTCTCAAACGTCGGGTTTCATCAGGGCTTGGGCACGAATTTCACGTCGGCCTGGCCATACATGGTGGTGGTGACCGTGATGGTGGGGCGGGCGTTGGGATCGGACGCCGTGTAGGCGTAGGTGGCGGCGTCGATCACGAGATCTCCCGAGGTGCGCGGGAAGAGGCCGCTCTGGCTTTGGGTGTAGCTGGCGCCCGAGCCGGCCATGTAGGCCGCGACGGTGTAGCTCACGCCGGCCTGCACCGGCACCGGCACGATGGAGGTGTAGGCAAAGCTGTTGTTCGCCGTGACGGTGGCGGTCGCGAGGAGCTGCCCGGTCGTCCGGTTGAAAAGCTTCACGACCTTCGCGCCGTTGAAGTTGCCGCCGAGGGCGGTCACCCAGCCGGCTTTTTGCGGGGTGAAGTGGTAGCCCATGGCGTAGTGCCAGCCGATGTTGTAGCCGACGACGGGATTGGCGACCGGGGCCCAGGCGGCCTGGTCGAGGGGCTGGAAGCGGAAGTCGGCGATGCCATAGTAGTAGCCGTAGGTGTCGCTGATCTCGGGCCGGGCGTCGGGGTCGTCGCCGGTGTAGGCGTAGGTGGCGCCGAGGATGGTGACGAAGTCGGTGCCGGCGGGCTGGTAGGGGCCCCAGGCGTAGGCGCCGCCCTCGCCGGCGCAGTAGACGGCGATGGTGTAGTTCTGGCCGGCGAGGAGCGTGACGGGCTCGATGTCGGCGTAGCTCCACTGGTTGTTTCCGGTGACCTGTTTTTGGGCGAGGAGCTGGCCGGTCGTCTGGTTGAACAACTTGACCGTCTTGGTGCCGGAGAAGAGGCCGCCGAGGGCGGTGATCCGGCCGTCGAGCTTCGGGGTGAAGTGGTAGCCGACGGCGTAGTCCCACCACATGTTTTTCTCGATCCAGGTGCCGGCGGGGAGGACTTTTTGCGCGACCAATTCCGCGGGAGGGGTGGCGGCGGGAGCCTTGAGTTCACCGGTGCCGAAGGGGTTCTGACCGGTGGTGGGCCAGGCCGAGGGCGCGTAGGCCGCGAGGGATTGCGCGAGGGCGTTTTCGGTCCAGCCGCCGTCGCCGAGGACGCCGTAGGTGGCGTAGCGGCCGTGCACGTAGATGGAGCCGTCGGTGGCGACGACGGGGCGCGAGTAGGCGATGTCGAGGGCGCGGCTCCATTTTTGCGCGCCGTTGGCGGGATCGAGGGCGCGGAGGGTGGAGCCGGACATCACGTAGAGCGTGCCGTCGGCGCCGAGGGTGACGCCGCCGTAGATGGCGTCGCCGACGTCGACCGACCAGAGCTGGGCTCCGGCGGAGCTGAGCGCGTAGACGCGGCCGCTGGTGTCGGCGGCGTAGATGGTGCCGTCCTGGCCGAGGGCGGGGACGCCTTCGATGCCGTCGACGGAGGCGAAGCTCCACAGCCAGTTGCCCGCGCCATCGATGGCGTGGAGCAGGCCGCTGTCGTCGCCGACGTAGAGGTTGCCGTTGGCCGCGACGGTGAGCTCATACATCTCGTCGCCGCCGGGCGGGTTCTCGTTCCAGAGGAGGGCGCCGGTGTCGGGGTTGAAGGCCCAGACCATGCCGTCCTCGCAATTGACGGTGTAGACCTCGCCGGCGGGGCCGATGGCGAGGGAGCGGATGCAGTCGCCCTGGGTGAGGGCCATCCATTTTTGGGTGCCGTTGGGGTTGATGGCGTAGATGCGGGCGTCGTTGTAATCGACGCCGATGTAGATGGTGCCGTCGGCGCCGATGGCGGGGTCGGAGCGGATGTCCTCGGCGCCGACGTTGAATTTCCAGAGGAGGTTGCCGTTCTTGTCGTAGGCGTGGAGGAAGTTTTTCACGCCCGCGTAGATGACCTCGCCGGGGCCGATGACGGGGCTGGCTTCGTCGAAGCTGCCGGTATCGAGCGGGACGGACCAGCGGACGCTGAGATCGCGGTTGAGGGCGACGAGGGTGTTGGCGTTGGAGGGGTAGTCCTCGTGGTTGATGACGTAGAGGTTGCCGCTGCGGGCGACGGCGATGCCGGACTCGGAGCCGCCGGAGGCGCTGCCGATCAGGGTGCTGGGGGCGGGGAGGGCGACGCTTTCGGTGGCGAAATGCTGATGGCCGCCGGGGAGCTCTTTCGATTCGGGGTTGGCGGCGTTATACCACTTGGAGCGGCCGTTATCGAGGACGAGGGGGACGGTGCCGCCGGTGAGCGGGGCGGGCGCGGCGACGATGCCTTCGTAGCCGCCGGGCTGGATGGCTTCGCCGGCGAAGGTGGGGCCGGGGACGGGCGAGAGGAGGTCGCGGAGTTTGACGGGCCGGGTATCGGCGGGGTTGCCGGTCCAGCGGTAGAGGGCGAAGTTGATGCCGGTGCTTTCGACGTCGCCCCAGGAGCCGGCGACGATGAGGTATTCGCCGCGGCCGTTTTACGCGAGGCTGCGGATGGTGCGTCCCCCCAGGTCGAGCTCGCTGGGGGCGGCGAAGTCGGCGGCGGCGAGGGGCAGGCCGCTGGCTAACCAGGTCTGGAAGTTTTTGATGCCGACGATCAGGGCCTTGCCGGCGGTGCCGGCGGCGGGGACGAGGGGCGCGCGGAAGCCGATGTAGGCGGTGGCGCCGTCGGGGCCCATGGCGAGGCCTTCGATGCAGAAGCCGTTGACGGTCTTGGGCGGGTTGCCGCCGCTCTGGCCGTTGGGGACGGCGTAGGCGCCGGTGACGAAGCCGTAGTGGTTGGCGCCGCGTCCGTGCCAGTCGGAGGAGTCCCACGCGAGGAGGTCCTCGCGGAGGTTGTCGTAGCGGCCGGCGTAGACGAGGTCGGTGTTTTCGTCGGAGCCGACGAGGTCGGTGGCGAAGAGGCGGCGGCGGTTGAGACGGATCTCGCCGTCCTGGCTGTTGCCGTGGGAGCCGATCCAAAAGACGCGGTTGCCGATGCGGGTGGAGCCTTCGATGTCGACCTCGCGGTTGTCGGGCAGGCCGAGCTGGGCGGTGAAGTCGAATGCGCGGAGGGGCAGGCCGGAGGTGACGCGGTCGAAGAGGTAGATCTGCGGGCCGGGGGAATTCAGGGGGCCGGCGTTGCCGATGCCGCCTTCGTCGTTGGCCACGAGCATGTAGTCGTCGGCCAGGGCGATGGCGGTGGCGGCGTCGCTCAGGCCGGTGCCGTAGGTGTAGTTGGCGGGCACGGGGCCGTTGAGCGCGGCGGCGTAGGTAAGAGGCAGGTTGGTGGTCTGGCTGCCATCGCTCGAGGAGACGGTGATGGTGGCGTAGCCGCGACCGACGGGGGTGACGCGGAGGTTGCGCAGGCTGCCGGAACCGGAGACGACGAGATTGGCGTTGGGCACGACGGCCTGGTTGCTGCTCACCGCGGTGAAGGTGAGGCCGCCGGGTGGCAGCGTGGGATGGGTGAGGGTGAAATCGACGCCGATGGTGGAGATCGGGTCGGTCGCGTCGCCGACCACGCCGGAGATGTTGGGGCCGGTGGCGGCGAACTGCGGCTGGGTGAGCGTGATGCCCGGGCCGCCGGAGGTGCCGCTGATCTCGAGGTTGTCGAAGACGAACTCGTCGTTGCCGTTTTCGTTGAGGTCGCTGAAGCGGAACTCGACGAGGGCCTGGTTGTTGACCGCGGGGTGCGCGGCGAGGCTGACGCTGAAGGGGCTGAAGGCGCCGGAGCCGCCGGGGAGGGACTGGTTGTTGAGGACGCCGACCCAGGCGCCGCCGTTGACGCGGTATTCGAGGTCGATGCTGTTGGTGTTCACGTTCGACTTTTTGTAGTCGAAGCGGATGGCGATGTTCTGCCAGCCGGTCGTGTTCACCCCGATGATCCAGTAGGCGTCGATGCCGGGGCTGGAGATGTTGAGGTCGTTCCACGCCGCGCCTTGGCCGTTGGCGTGGGAGATGGAGCGCAGGTCGGTGTAGGGGGTGCCATCCTTGCCGTTGGTGTCCTTGGCACCGCCGGCGATGGTGAGCGTGGGCGTGCTGTTGAGAGCGTGGTAGAAAGGTGCCTCGGTGTAGCCGGAGGCGTTGGGGCCAAAGGTCCAGATCGCCATTTGCTGCTGGGCGAGGGCGGCGGGGACGGCCAGGGCGGCGAGGATGAGGCCGCAGCCGGCGCTGAACCAAGAACGACGCGGGGGGCGTTTCGACAGGGTTTGATCAGTCATGATGGATGGGGGTTGGATGTTCCGGCGCGGAGCGACGGAGTTGTGCAAGTCGCACAGGATTCATCTGCCTGTCTT
>CBIHRE010000189.1:0-8686 GCA_966212385.1 uncultured Akkermansia sp.
GGTCGGGGCTTTCCTGCATGGTGAACTGGAGGTCGCTCGCGGCTTTTGACTTGGGGTAGACGAGGCTGAGCAGCGGGGCGCTCGGGTCGATCACGGGCAAGAGCTGCGGGTCGGCGGCGTTGGGGTTTCCGCCCAAGGCGCGTTCGAGGAGATTGGTCAGGCCGTCGCAGTCGGGGTCGGCGTTGTCGGCGGCGGGGCCGGCATCGAGGGTCGTGCCGAAGTTTTGGCGGCGCCAAGTCTCGGCTTGGGTGAGCAGCGTGAGCGTGAAGCTACGCGAGCTGGTCGCGGCGCCGTCGCTGACGGTGATGGTCACGGGGGTCGTGCCGGAAGAGATGGCGGGCGAGAGCGTGGCGGTGCGGGAGGCGCCGGTGCCGGAGAAGGCGATGTTGGTGGTGGGGAGCAGGGATGAGTTGGACGCCGAGCCGGTGAGCGCGAGGGCTCCGACGGCAGTGTCGGCGTCGGACACGGTGAGCGCGAGCGGGATGGAGCTGGTGCCGTAGTCGAGGATCTGGTCGGAGAGGGTGGCGAGGGAGGGCGCGGCGTTGGCGGGGGCACCGTCGGGGCCGAGGGAGTAGTTGGCGGCGACTTGGGCGGGGCTGAGCACGCCGCCGTGGACGCGCACGCGGTTGAGGTAGCCGCTGTAGTATTTGGAACGTGTGCCGCCGGCGCTGTCGCGCTGGCAGGCGAGGTTGATCGGCTGGCTGGCGAAGGTGGCGAGCGGGCCGGCGAGCGTGCGGGTGTTGGCGAGGACGCCGTCGATGTAGACGCGCACGGAGCTGGCGCCGTCGTAGGTGTAGACGAGATGGTGCCAGGCGCCGGCGCGGGGGGGGGCGGCGCCCCAGCCGTGGTCGTACCCGCCCCCCCAGTGGGTGCCGGCGCCCCAGAGGGGGTTGTAGGCTAACTTGAAGCCGATATCGGTGCCGTGGGGGGCGCCGCCGCGGTAGCCCCAGGAGACCATCGTCTCCTCGTCGGCGAGGGCGGGGTTGTAAGCCCACACCTCGATGGAGCGGTCGCTGGCGCCGTCGAGGTCGGCGGGCGTGTTGGCGGCGCTGGCGTAGGCCTGGGCGCTGCCGCCGAAGAGGACGGCGGGGATGCCGGCCACGGTGGTTTTTGTCGGCGTGCCGGTGCGGGTGAAGTTGCCCAGGGCGCTGCCGGCGGCGGCGTTGATCCAGGTGGCGGCGCCGGCGCTGGCGTCGGTGGCGCGGAGGTCGACGTGGAGCGTGCCGGCGTCGGCGAGCACGGCGGCGGGTTGCATCGCGGCGACGTCGGCGGCGGACAGGGCGGCGCCGTAGAAACGCACGTCGTCAAGGGCACCGCGGAAGGCGGGAAGGATCGAGCCCTCGGATCGGGCGAGGTAGTTGTGTTGTGGAGACAGGCCGGTGTTGGCGGCGAGGAGCTGGTCGGGGCGGATCGTGATCGGGCCGCCGGCGGTGAGGACGCCGTTGACGTAGAGCGCGCCGGAGGCGCCATCGAGCGTGACGGCGATGTGGGACCACACGCCGAGCGGGAGGGGCGCGGAGGCGAGGAGACTTTGCTCGTTGTTGCCGGTGGTGATGGAGAACTTGGCGTGGCCGGCGCCGTCATCGGGCGTGAGGTAGAGGCGGCGGGTGGCGTTCGCACCGAGCCAGAGGACGGGCTGGTTGGCGGCGCCACCGAGCGGTTTGACCCAGGCGGTGAATGTAAAGTCGCGCTGGTCGGCGATGCTACGGTCGAGGGCGACGGCCTGGGTGGCGCCGTCGAAGGCGAGGAAGCCCTTGCGTTTTGCGTCGGCGGAGATCCAGGCGGGCGAGCCGAGCGTGAAGGCGTCGGTGGCGCCGTATTGGTCGAAGACGCGGGAGTCGTGCGCGGCGGCGAAATCGTAGGCGGCGTAGAGGCCGGCGGGGAGGGCGCGGAGATGGGAGTCGGGCACGCCGACGTAGGGCACGTGGCCGAAGGCGACGCTGTTGGCGACGTCGCGGCCGGAGAAGAAGTCGCCGTAGTCGCCCTCGATGATGGCGTTTCCGCTCAGGACGCCGGTGATCGAGGCGGCCGTGCCCTTGGCGGTGGCGAGGTCCTGGAGCGTGCCGCCCTTGATGTTGGCGTGTTCGAGGACGCGGGCGTTGCCGGTGATCGTGCCACCCTCGACGAGAGCCCAGTCGCGGATCTTGGCGAAACCGTTGATCGTGCCGCCGCGGACCCAGGCATGGCCGGAGAGGGTGGCGTTGCCGGAGATGACCGGCGCGCCGGAGATCAGCACGCTATCCTCGATGCGGACGTTGCCGCTGATGTTGGCGGTGTTGAAGACGCGGGCGCCGGGCGCGAGGTAGACGGTGGAGGCGACGGTGGCGGTGCTGGCTTTCCAGCCGCCGCCGTTGGCGTGCTGGACGAGGCCGCTGGTCGAGGTGCCGTTGTCGCGCTGGCGCGGGGTGGCGCCGGTGACCTGAAGCTCGTAGGGAAAACGCGTCTTCGACGGGTGCGCGCGGTAGGGCGCGACGGCTTCGTCGAACTCAGGGTTGTAGAACGTCGAGGGCGCGGCGGCGACGGAGAGGTAGAGTTTGTTTTCGTTGGCGGCGAGGGTGACGGAGTTTTCGCCGGCGCCCCAGAGCGTGCCGTAGCGCTCGGCGCCGCTGTCGGAGATGACGATGAAACTCGCGCGCCAGTCGGCGCCGCGGGCGGCGTCGGGCAGGCCGCGGAAATTGACCGTGACGACGCGGCCGGCGGTGCCGGTGGTCGAGGGGACGAGTTCGTGGATCGCGTAGGCGCCCTGCATGGGCGCCATCTCGTAGGGGATGCGCCACCAGGAAGGGTCGTCGGCGCGACGCACGAGGTCGGTGAACTGCCAGCGCTGGGTGGCGGCGTTGTCGAGCGGGGCGCCGAAGGCGGCGAGCGCGGCCTGGATGTCGGTCTTGAAGGCGTAGTTGTAGGTGGCGCCGCGACGGGCGAAGTAGCCGACGATGTCCTTGAGCGAGGTGGTGGGTGTGAGGTTTTCGAGGAGCATGAGCGGATACTGGCCGGAGGCGGTTTGCTGCCAGAGTCTTACGTTGGTGCCTTCGCCGAGGTCGGGGAGCGTGTCGGGGTTTTCGTCGAGATACATGAACAACGGCCACGAGAGGTAGTAGTCGCGACCGTGGGCGATGACCTGGTGGGCGCAGCGCAGATAGGTGGGATCGATGCCGGAGCGCTGGTTGGAGGCGTAGAGGAGGCGGTAGTGCTGGTTGTAGCGTTCGCGGCCGTAGTTGGCATGGCCCTCCCACCAAGCGCCGGGGACGTTGCCGCTGGTGTTGTGGAACTGGAAGCAGTGCATCAGCTCGTGCGGGATGACGCCCGAAGGCGGGTTTTCGCGCAGGCCATCGGGCGTGATGTTGAGGCGGGCGTAGGAGCCGTCGCCGCCGGCCCAGTAGCCGGAGTGCCAGGTGGTGATATTGAGCTTGTAACGCGTGCCGCCGGTGCCGGCGCCCATGGCCCAGGCGGGCTCGCGGTAACCCATTTTGTTCACGTAGACCTGCCAGCATTCCTCGGCGTTGCGGAGGGTGTTGCGCGCCATGGTGGAGGTCCAGGAGCCGTTGGCGGCGACGGCGTCGTTCCAGAGGATGCGGAAGCGTTTCGACTCGAGCGAATAGACGGTTTGGCCCGGGCCGAAGGCCGTGCCGCTCGGGGTGGCACCGCCGGCGGTGGGGCACTCGGTGGTGTAGCGTGGTTGGTAGACGGGCGCGGAGGGCTCGTCGCCGACGCGGACGTAGTCGATGGCGAAATTCATCCCGCTGGTGCCGGCGCCGTCGACGGGGTCGATGCGGAGGTCGCGCAGGGTGCCGCGCCAGTAGACCTCGAGGCCGAGGTTGAGGCGGTAGGTGTGAAAGGCGCCGTCCTTGGGGATGAGCGAGGCGGGGATATCGATCTGGCGCGTGGGGGCGAAACCGGTCGTGAGCGTGGTGCCGTAGAAAATCTGGACGACGCCTGCGTAGGCGGCCGGCACCTGAAGGCGCAACTCGAGGAAATCGTTGAACCCGAGGTCGAGATCCGGGCCGGAGACGATGGCGGTGCGTTCGACGCGGGCGTCGGTGGTGGAGGTGACGCCAGAGAGAAGACCGCCGGAGACGGTGGCGCTGGCGTTGACGCCGGCCCAGCTTTCGAGGGCGCCGTCGGTGGCCCATTCGCTTGCCCAGGTTCCGGTGAGCGGAATGCCGGAATCTACCTCGACGGTGACGCCGGAGGCCAGCGCGAAGGGCGCGGCGAGGGCGCGAGCGCCGATCCAGAGGCTAAGCGATGCGCAAACGAGCAAAGAAACGAGGACGGGTCGGCGGGGCATGGGGAGGGCGGCAATGTTTAACGCCGCCGCGTCTTGGGCAACGGCGGCCGTCTTGTATTATCCCAATACACATACGGCGGCTGATCGCTTTGGTGCTTATCCGCCTAGGTAGACGGAGGCGTTTCGGCGGCCGCTGCGTGAGAGACTCCCAAACGCGCGGAGGGACCCGCGCGTCCACCTGAATCTAGACGCGCCGAGCGTGCGGCGGGCTCGGGCTTGCGCTTCGGACTGGCGGGGGAGCGGACCTGCGTTAACTAGTGCGGCATGTCTTCGCACGATTCCCTTCGTCTCGATCTTGCCGTTCGCCCGCGCCGCCTGCGCCGCTCGCCCGCGCGCCGTGCGCTTGTGGAGGAGACGCAACTGCGCGCCGCGGACCTGATCGCGCCGCTCTTCGTCGTGGACGGGAAACCCGCGCCCGAGGAGATCGCGTCGATGCCGGGGCAGTTCCGGCTGAACATCGCCGACCTCGTTAAAGAGTGTCGCGCGCTTTGGAAACTCGGCGTGAAGGCGGTGGCGCTTTTCCCGAAGCTCGATCCGAAGCTCAAGAATCCCGAGGGCACGGAGGAGCTGAACGAGGACGGCCTCATTTTGCGCGCGGTCCGCGCGGTGAAGAAGGCCGTGCCGGAGCTCGTCGTGATCACCGACGTGGCGCTCGATCCCTACACGAGCCACGGGCACGACGGCGTGCTCAACTCGGCGGGCGACGACGTGGACAACGATCGCACGGTCGCGCGTCTCGCGGCGATGGCGGTGCGCCAGGCGCGGGCGGGCGTGGATTTCGTGGCGCCGAGCGACATGATGGACGGCCGCGTGGCGGCGGTGCGCGCGGCGCTCGACGCGGAGGGGTTTACCGAGACGGCTATTCTCGCCTATTCGGTGAAGTTCAACTCCGCCTACTACGGGCCCTTCCGCGACGCGGTGGGTAGCGCGCAGGCGGCGGGCACGAAGCTGCTCAGCAAGGCGACCTACCAGCTCAATCCCGCGAACCGGCGCGAGGCGTTGATCGAGGCGGCGCTCGACACGGCGGAGGGCGCGGACGTGCTGATGGTGAAACCGGCGGGCGCTTATCTGGACATCATCCGCGATGTGCGCGAGCGCAGCGACCTGCCGCTCGCGGCGTATCAGGTGTCGGGCGAATACGCGCAAATCCACGCGGCGGCGCGGCTTGGCTGGCTCAACCTCGAGCGCACGCGCGACGAGTCTCTGCTCGCGATCAAGCGCGCGGGGGCGAGTTTGATCCTGACCTATTTCGCGAAGGACGTGGCGACGGTGCTGGCGCGCTGAGCGCCGGCGTTCAATCCGTCGAGGCGGAAGCGGAGGCCGCGTCGTTCCGGTGTCGCTCCGCGGCGGCGCGGATTTTTTCCTCCATGAGCTCGGGGCGGAAGGGCTTGCTCATGAAGTCGTCCATGCCGCAGGCGAGGCAGCGTTCGCGGTCCTCGTCGAGGGCGTTGGCGGTGAGGGCGATGATCTGGGGAGGATGCGCGACGAAGCGGCGGCGGAGTTCGCGCGTGGTCTCGATGCCGTCCATCTCGGGCATGTGCATGTCCATGAGGACGACGTCATAGGGCCGGCGCTCGAAGGCCTCGAGCGCCTCGCGTCCGTTGGAGGCGACGTCGCGTTGGTATCCCATCTGCGCGAGGAAGTGGCTGGCGACCCTTTGGTTCACGGCGTTGTCCTCGACGAGGAGGATGCGGAGCGGGAAGCGGTCGGCGAGGCGGGCGCGGGCGACGCGCGTGGCGGCGATTTGGCCGGGCTGGCCGAGAGCTTGGAGGAGCGCGGATTGGAGATGCGCCTTTTTGACCGGCTTGGTGAAGCAGGAGGCGAAGTTGCGCCAACGCGGGTCGGAGCGATCGACGAGCGAGGCGGCGGAACTGAACATGACGAGAGGCATGCGTTCGGCGCCGGGCAGCTCGCGGAGGCGTTGCGAGAGTTCCAGGCCGTCCATCGCCGGCATGTGCATGTCGAGCGCGGCGAGATCGGCGCGGTTGTCCTTGAGCCACGCGAGGGCGGCCGGGCCGGAGGGCGCCTCGAAAGGCGTCATGAGCCAGCGTTCGGCCTGGATGCGGAGGATGCGGCGGTTCACCTCGCTGTCGTCGACGATAAGGATGCGACGGCCGGCGAGGGTGGCGGCGGGGACCGGCGCGGCGGCGTTTTCGGGGCGGGCCGTCTCGCGGACGGGGATGGCGAACTCGAAGCAGGAGCCGACGCCGGGCTCGCTTTGCACGGTGACGCGACCGCCCATGAGCTCGACGAGGCGCTGGGAGATCGCGAGTCCGAGGCCGGTGCCGCCGAAGCGCCGCGTGGTGGAGGAGTCGACCTGGCTGAAGAGCTTGAAGAGGCGGTCGACGCGGTCGGGCGGGATGCCGATGCCGGTGTCGCGGATCTGAAAGGCGACCGCATACCACGAGGCGTCGGCGGCGCCTGGAGCGGAGGCGCGTCCGGCGGGCGGAGCGATCTTGTGGCTGTGGACGGAGACGAAGATCTCGCCGCGTTCGGTGAATTTCACGGCGTTGCCGACGAGGTTGACGAGCACCTGGCGAAGACGGGTGACATCGCCGGAGACAAAAGCGGGGGACTCGTCGGCGAGGCAGGCGAGCTCGACGCCTTTCTCGGCGCATTTCTGGCTGAAGAGATCCAAGACCTCCTCGACGCAGGCGCGCAGATCGAAGGGCTGGTCCTCGAGCTCCATGCGGCCGGATTCGATTTTGGAGAAGTCGAGGATGTCGTTGATGATGGCGAGGAGCGCGTCGCTGCTGGTGTGGATGGTCTCGACGAAGCCGCGCTGGGTGGCGTTTAGCTCGGTGTCGAGAAGGAGGCTGCTCATGCCCATCACGCCGTTCATGGGCGTGCGGATCTCGTGGCTCATGTTGGCGAGAAACGCGGATTTGGCGCGGCTGGCGGACTCGGCCTCCTCCTTGGCGACGAGCAGCTCGCTTTCGCTTTTTTCGCGGCGGCCGATCTCTTCGCGGAGGGTGGCGTTGGTGCGGGCGAGCTCGTCGGTGCGAAGACGGACGGTCTCCTCGATGCGGGCCTGGGTGGATTCGAGTTCGGCGCGGCGGCGGGCGATCTCGCGCATCTCCTGCTGGCTGCGGAGGCAGGCGTAGATCAGGAAGAGATCCTCGAACACGACCCAGCCGGCGTGCTCGACCCAGCGCCACGGGGATACCTGCAGCACGCCGAAGGCCGATTGCGGCCACCAGACGCCGCGCACGAAATGGTCGGCGACGACCACGAGAGAAGCGGAGACGAGGACGCGCCAGTCGCGGTAGAAGGCGAGGAAGGCGAGGGAGCCGAAGACGTGGAAATGGGTTTCGATGCGGCCGCCGCTAAGGTGGATGAGCAGCGCGGAGGCGAGCATCTGGGCGATGGCGATCGCGTGGCGGGTGGGTGCGCGACCGGGCCGGAACCAACCAAGCGCGGCGGCGGGGAGGGCGATGAGGCCGCCGAGAATCAGCGCGGCCCAGACGTGCGGATGCGTCGCGCTTGAGGCGCCCATCCAGGTGCGGGGCGTGAGCCAGCAGGCGAGGGCGACGCCGGCCAACCATTGCAGGAGCAGGAGACCGGCGAAGAGGCGGTCGGTTTGCTCGAAAATTCGCGTCTGATGTTCGCGGTGAAGCTCTCGCGTCCGCGCGGCCGCGGCCGGTTCCGCGGCGACGTCGGAGGGGAATGCGTGCCGGCCAAGATTCACAGCGCGCAGCCGAAGGCCGGAGTGGAGACGGGCGCGCACGTGGCGGACGAGGGATGCAGGACGAGTTCGCGGACGGCGTCCTCGCCGGGATTGTCGCCGAGGTGGCCGCGGGAGAGCGTGATGCCGCCCTTGAAGCGCAGACGACCTTGTGGGTCGTAGAGGCGGGTTTCTCCGGATGTGAGGGCGTCGAAGCGGCGCAGTTCCGATCCGTCGGTGTCGGCGAAGAGCGTTACGCCGGGGATGGCGGCGGCTTTTTTCCAAAGATCGGAATCCTCGGGCCGGCGGTCGATCTCCGGATAGCTCGCCATCACCACGCGGGCGGAGAGGCGGCCGGCGGTTTGGCCGAGAAGGCGGCCGAGTTCGTCGACGGTGGCTGAGGAGCAGGGACACTCGGGGTGAAGCGCGACGACCAGCGTGAAAGCCCCGGTCGCGGGGGAAACGCGGCTGCCGACGGGCCACGACGGAGCGGGCGCGCCGCTCGCGCCGGCGGCGAAGCTGCGCGCGTAGAGCCAGGCGCCTCCGCCGCCGAGCGCCAGGAGCCAAAGGGCAAGGCCGAGAACGAGGCCAAGGGCTTTCTGGGAGGGCGAGAGGGACATGCGTCGGAATAGGTCGCGGCGCCGTTAAGCGAAGAGACCGGTCCGGAGCTGGCCACAGGGGTTACTACTCTTGGGGAAACTACTGCGGTAAGCCCCGCAGCGCCGAAGTCCGGCTCA
>CBIHRE010000190.1:0-8669 GCA_966212385.1 uncultured Akkermansia sp.
CTTTGGAGACGTTCGATCGCGGCGGTGCCGGTTTCGGCGGCGCTGCGTGCCGCGTTGGCGGAGTCTTTGCCGACGCGGGCGTTCTCCGCGTTGCGGCGGGTCATGCTCGAGATCTCCTCCAGCGTGGAGGCGACCTCTTCGAGGGAGGCGGCTTGTTCGCTCGCGCCGCCGGCGAGCGCATTGCTGGCGGCGGATACCTGAGCGGAGTCGGACAGGTTGGCCTCCGAAAGTTCGTCGAGCCGGTTGATGATTTTTGCGAAAGGACGCGGAATGCTGCGTGCGACAATGGCGCCGAGGATTCCGATGAGAACGAGCGCCGCCCCCGCTGCGCCGATCAGGGTATGGGTGAATCTCGCGACGGCTTCGGCGGCGGCGGCTTCAATGGTCTTGGCTTCCGATTCGAAAACCTCCGAGACCGCGCCGAGCGATTTCTCAAGTTCTCCGAAGGCCTTGCGGAATGCGGGCATCTCGGCGTCCGCAGCCGCGAGATCGCGTCCGGAGATTTCGCTTATTCGGGCGGCCGAGGCGACGTAGGCATCCAGCGGCCGGGCCGTGCCGGCGAGCGCGGCGAGGACGGCGGCGGGAAGTTGGAGATTCTGGTTTTGCGCGACGGCGTCGCGAAGGGTCGCGGCGTGTTCAACGAGGTCGCGGGAGGCTTCTTGCGCGGTTTCGCGATTGGAGCGGCGGGCGCTGTCGAGAGCGAGGAGCACGTCGCTGCGCAGAGCGTCGTGCATCATGTCGGCCTCCTGATGGTTTTGCAGGCCGCGGAATATCGTGGTGACGGCGGAATTCCGCGCGCGCATGCGGCCGAATTCGTGATGAACCGCCACGGTGAAGGCGAGAAGCAGGGCGGCGGCGGTCGCCGCGAGGGCTCCGACTTTTTGGTGGACGTTGAGATTCATCGTTGGGCGAGGGCGAGGCCGCGGGGCTCCCGTTCACAACAAGCTTATCGGCCAACAGCTCCGCTTATTGAGCCAAGAAGCGCGTGGATGTCGGGGCGGCTCTATCTCTCGCCGGAACGCGCCGGTCCCGTGCGCCTGGCTCCTGGCGGCAGGAGCAACGGTGGAAATGCCGTCCGCAAGGAGCCGCGTGTGGGAGGCGCCCTTTCCGCGCCCGATCAGTCCTCCGTGTCCGCGTCTGTGTCGTCCTCGGAGTCGTCGGAGCTCGATGAATCGCCGGAGTCGTGGTCGGTATCGCTGTCGTCGTTCTCTTTGTCGGGAGCGTAGGCGCGCGTGGCGGAGGCCGTCGCCGCATCGGCTGGAACCGGGCCCGGGGTGGCGAGGACGCCGGACCACTCGGGTTCTGCGCCGAGGACGATTTCGCCGGCGAGGACGCGCTCGATCCAGCGCTTGATGCGCAGGAGGCCTTCGTTGCGCTTGGGCGCGGCGGGCGGCATCGTGTTGAGGAGATTGATGACGCTGGAGGCGTAGTCGTGCGCGGTGACGGTCATGAGCTTGCGCAGCTCGAAGGGGTTCATTTCGCCGCGGTGCATCATCGAGCGGGCTTCGCGCTCCAGTTCCACGTTGGTGCCGCCGGGCGCGCCGCCGTCGCCTTTGCCGGAGGGTTTTCCGCCGCCACCGCCGCCGCCGCCTCCACCTTCGCCGGCTTCTCCGCCGCCACCGCCGCCGCGGTGGATCGCTTTTTCGTCGGTCTGGTCGGTCAGCTCGCGCTCGATTTCGGAAGGGTATTCTTTGCCGTCGCGGCCTACGACGCGCTGCGGGCGTTCGATTTTGCCGGCTTGTTCGAGCTCCTTGCGGCAGGTGCGCACGAGGTCGGTGGAGACGCGGCAGATCTCGGCGAGGACGGGGTTGGCGAGGCCGGGCCACTCTTCGAGGGCGATGGCGGCGGCGTTGCGCTTGTCGGCGTTGGTGCGGTAGACGCCGTTGGTGGCGTTGGAGCCGAGGGCGTGCCGAAGCGCGTCGATGCGGCCGCCAGCTTTCACGTCGGCGCTGATCGCCTGCACGCCGATGCGCTTGGCCGCGAGGTATCGATGAAAGCCGTCCGCGAGCCAGTAGGTGGCGCCGTCGAAGAAGAGCGTGATGGGAGGGAAGACCGTGCCGCTGTTCATCTCCTCGGCGTAGCTCTCGATCGCCTCCTCGTTGGTCTTCACGCGGGTCTGCGTGCCGCCGTGGATGTCGATTTGGTCGAGGGGGATCTTCTGGATCTGCGGAGTCTGCATGAAAACGGGGCGCGGTTTCTCCGTCCCACGTTTCGGAGCGGCAAGGTCAAAAGCCCCTTCACCTTTAACCGCGCAGACGCACGCGTTCCGCCTGGATCGGGGAGCCGAGGAGCCGTTGGCCGTGGCTCGAAAACCAGGCGGAGTCGTCGGTGGTGAAATAGCGGCGCGTGCCACCTCGGCCGAGGCGGCGCTCCTGCTCCGGATGGCGCAGCATCCAGTCCGCCAACCGGGCGGCGACGAGATCGCCTTGGGCGAGAAATTCGACCTCGGGTGGCGCGATCCGGCGCAAGGCGGGCAGCAGGAGCGGGTAATGGGTGCAACCGAGCAGAATGCGTTTCGGCCATTCGCCGCCGGCGGCGGCGCGCATGCGTTCGAGGCTCTGGCGCAAGAAGTATTCGGTGCCGGGACCGTTCGTCTCACCGGTCTCGACAAGCGGAACCCAGAGCGGGCAGGCCTGCTGGACGAGGCGCAGGTGCGGCGCGAGTTTGCGCAGCTCGATGCCGTAGGAATCGGAGGCGACGGTCGCTTCGGTGCCGAGGACGGCGACGAGTCCTTCGATATCGGAGGGCGGAGTCTGGTCGGGGATCGCGACGGTGCCCACCGGTACGCCTGCGAGGGCTTCGACGGAGGGGCGCACGACGCCGAGCACGCGACGGTCGGGACGATGCTGAGGAAGATGGATCTGCTGGATGTTGCGCAGGGCCCGCGCCGAGGCGGTGTTGCAGGCGAGGACGACGAGCGGGCAGCCTTGGTCGAAGAGCCACTCGACGGCTTCGAGCGTGAACTCGTTCACGACCTCCGCGCTGCGAGCACCGTAGGGAGCGCGGGCGCTGTCGCCGAGATAGAGATAGTCGTAGGCCGGCAGCGTCCGCAGCAAAGAGGACAACACCGTGAGCCCGCCGAAACCTGAGTCGAAGACGCCGATCATGCGCGGCGCAGACTAGACCGCCAAGTATCGCTCGCAGCAAGCCGCCGGGCGGGGCCGGCTTGGAATAAGATTCGGTTAAGCGGGTTAAAGGGGATGGGGACGCGTGCCGATGAGGCGAGAACCTCGCTTCACCTTCAAAACTCCATGAAAACCCTGCCCGCCACAGGTCTCGCGCTCCTTTTGCTTCCCTGCGTCGTATCCGCCGCCACCGTCGAGGAACGTCTCGCCGAAATGGAAACCCGCCTCGGCACCCTCGCTTCCGAGAACGCCGCGCTCAAACAGCAGCTCGACGCCGTCGCCAAAAAACAGGCCGATCCGATCATCGCTCCGGGCGGCAAAGTGAAAAAACTTTCCGTCGGCGGATATGTGCAAGTGCAGGGCGAAACGGGCGACGCGCCCGACAGCCGCTTTCCGGTCAACGACCGCTTTCTCGTGCGCCGCGCGCGGCTCAACATCAAGGGCTCCTTCGCCGAGGACATCGACTTCACCTTCCAATCCGAGTTCGGCAACGGGAACATGGCGGCGAACACCGCCTACCGCGCGCAGCTCACCGATCTTTTCGTGCGTTGGAAAAAATTCGATTTCGCCACCGTCCAGGTCGGCCAGTTCAAGACGCCCTTCGGCTACGAGCAGCTGATTCAAGACACGAAAAATCCCTTCATCGAGCGCTCGCTGCCGAACGACCGGCTGACGCTTTCCCGGCAGATCGGCGCGATGGTTTCCGGCGATTTCCTCGAGCAGCGCCTTTCCTACTCGGTGGGCGCCTTCAACGGCAACGGCGTCAACAACGGCGGCAACGACAACGAGAACTTCCTCACGGTCGGCCGCGTCTCGGGCGTGCCGGTGAAAACCAAATCCCTCACCGTCTCGGCCGGCGCCAACGCCTTCACCACCGACGACGGCCTCGGAGCCGCCGCCGTGCAGCGCGATGGCTACGGTCTGGACCTCCAATTCAAGGCGGGTCGCTTGGATGGCGGGGCCGAGTGGCTCTGCGTGGACTCGAACCCCGCGAGCGGCGCGGACCTCACCGCCGATGGCTGGTCCGCCCACGTGGGCTACATGGTCGTCGCGGACAAGCTCCGCGCCGGCCTGCGCTACGAGACCTACGATCCAAACACGGACAAATCCGACGACGAGTCGGAGAACTGGACCCTTGGCCTCACCTACTTCCTCAAGGGCGACGACCTGAAATTCTCGCTCAACTACGTGCTCGGCGATCCGGCCGGCGCGCTGAGCAACCAAGGTCGTTTGTTGGCCCAGGCACAGGTGATCTTCTGAGGTCCCAGGCTCCTCCAATCTTAACCCCACTCCATTCCGCCATGTCTCTTATCCGCCGCCTCGTCACCCTGACCGTTTCGTTCCTCGCCCTCGGCTCGACGATATCGCGCGCCGAGGCGCTCGCCCCCGAGAAGCAAGCGCTCCTCGACACCAAAATAGCCGAGGTCAAAGCCTGGGCGGCCGACCCCGTGATCGTGAAGGCCGTCGTGGCGCAGAACGCGTCCTTGCCCGCGGGCTTCGCGGAAATGACGCAGGAGAAATGGAAGGCGCTCACGCTCCTCGACCCTTTCGTTCGCTCCGTCAGCAAGAACGAGGTCGGCACCGCGCTCAAAGCCCGCAAGACGGCGTGGTCGAGCGAGGCCTTCGTGAACGACGCGAAGGGGCTGAAGGTCGGTTTCCTGAGCAAGACTTCAAACTGGAGCCACGGCGCCAGCGCCAAGCACACCCAGCCCATGGCCGGCAAGGTCTGGCAGGGAGTCGTCGAACTCGACGAGTCGACCGGGTTGCAACAGATCCAGGTGTCGGTGCCGGTGCTGGCCGAGGGGCAGGCGGTGGGCTCGCTCGTGGTCGGCGTTTCAGTCTCGAAGCTGGAATGATCCGCCCGCGGCCGGGCTCCTCCTCCGATGAAACGCTCGAGTCTTTCCGCTCAGCTCGCCATCTACGTCGTCGTCTCGACGCTCCTGACGATCGGCGTGGCGTGGGGTCTGCATGCGCAGGTCGCCCGGGTGCGAAGGGCGGCGGACGCGTCGTTGTCCGAGCTGAAATCGAGCAAGGACACCCTCTATTCGCTGCTTGAGCGCGCGTCGCAGATCAGCGCGCGTCTTTCGAACACGCTTCGCTTGAAAGACCCCGATGAGATCGAAGCGGCGCTTTCCGCGGTGGAGAAAGATCACGCGGCGGTCATCGCCATTCTGGATGGACAAAAGGACGACGGCGGCGAGCTGATGCGCGCCTATCTGTTGTTCAAGGACGCCTCCGCCAAGACGCTGGAGTTGTTCCTGCTCGGGCAAAACTCGCAGGCCTTCGAGCACTGGATCAACGCGACCGGTCCCGCGCACGACGCCTTTCTCGCCAAGTTGCACGACCACGGCATCGAGGAGAATCGCCACGTCGAGGCGGTCCAGGCGGCCGAGGACGTCGCTTTGTCGCGGCGTCTGCGGACAGCGGGACTGATCGGGCTGGGCGGGTTGGTTCTTGTCGCGATCTATGGCTGGTATTTCCGACGCAGCATGTTGCTCCGTCTGCATGTGGTCGCCGATTCGGTGAACCAGGCGACCGAGCTGGTTCGCGGTCATGCGGGTCAGGTTTCGGAGTTGAGCGAAGGGTTGTCGCGCGACGCGTGCTCGCAGGCCGCCTCGCTCGAGGAGACGAGCGCTTCGCTCACCGAGATCAGCAGTCTGGCCCGGACAAACCACGACCAGTCGCACGACGCGGTGCGTCTCGCGGGCGAGGCGCGCGCCGCGGCCACGGAAGGCACGGCCCGAATCGGAGAGCTGCGCGGGGCGATGGAGGATATTCAAAACGCCGCGGCGGCGATCGGCTCGATCCTCAAGAACATCGACCAGATAGCCTTTCAAACCAACATCCTCGCGTTGAACGCGGCCGTCGAGGCGGCGCGCGCGGGCGAGGCCGGGGCCGGTTTCGCCGTCGTGGCGGAAGAGGTGCGCGCTGGCCCCGCGCAGCGCCGCCGCCGCGCGCGAGACGGCCTCGCGCATCGAGGACTCGGTCGCAAAGAGCCGGCGTGGAGCCGAGCTTGGCGAGCAGGTATACAAATCGTTCGCGGCGATCACCGATCGCGCGGCGAAGGTAGATGATCTTATCCGCCAGATCGCGGGGGCGATCGAGGAGCAGTCGAAAGGTCTTTCTCAGGTCAACACGGCCATAACTCAAATCGACAAGCTGGTGCAGACGGGCGCCGCCGCGGCGGAGACAGGGGCGGCCACGGCGGCGGAGCTCAGGGGGCAGGCCGAGCGGTTGGGCACCGCCGTGACGACCTTGCACGAAGTGGTCGGAGCGGGGCGCGCCGGCGGCGCGAAGCCCGTGGCCGGAGCTGAAATCTCGTCGTAGGCCAGAGCGCTGGTTGCTTCCAGATTTTAGGTGGACGGGCGGGTCCCTCCGCCCGTGGCTCGACGTCCAAGCGGCGTGCGCGGGGACGCGCCCGCCCACCCTGGAACCCAAAGTCTAAATCCACCAAGCCGCCGGTCTTAGACTTCCACCCAAAATCCAAAGCGCGGCTCGTTCGTCCCCGCGTTTTCGGGTCTCGGCCAAGGCTGTCCGGCCGATCAGGCGCGGCTGAGGTCTACCCGTGCGAGGGAGGCCGGCAGGAGCTCGAGATCGATGAGGCAGTCGCCGGAGACATCGAGAATCTCGTCGCGGAGAATCGCGGGCTCGGCGGACCGGCGCAGGGCGGCGAGCTGGTCCGCTTTCGGATAGTCGGGGGACCCGAGCGAGCGCCAGGCGTGAAGGGCGTTGCCGCGCGTGTCGTCGACGATTTCGACGCGAAGGCGGTAGCGGCCGGGCTTGAGGCCGCGCACGACGAAGCGCTCGTTGCGCGGTTCGCGACAAATTTCCCAGTCGCCCCCGCCGAGGTCGGTCTTGAAGACGTCGGGGAGGTTCCACGCGAGGAGACGGAGTCCTTTGTCGCCGGGCGAGACGGTGGCGCGGGCGGAGCGGTGCGGAAGCGCGAGTTCGGAGTCGTGCATATCGGCCAGCCAGCGGAAGGCGTGGAAGACGGGCTTTTTGACGCCGTGAATGTTCACGAGGCCGTATTTGCCCGTGAAGGGGCGCAGGCTGAGGCCGCTTTCCTCGAAGATGTCGCTCACCGTCCACCACATGTAGGAGTCGGCGAGGCCCGAGACTTCCTTGATCGTCTGGAGCGCGAAGGCGGCGGTGAAGGCGGTGTCCTTGCCGAAGAGGTCCTCGTGCGCGGGCGAGCAGTTCCACTCGGTGAAGTGCAGTTCGGCGTTCGGGAAGGGCGAGGCGGCGATCTCGTCGCGCACGCGGGCGACCTCTTTGGCGAGGCCCGAGGGGCCGCGGTAATACATCGGACCGGTCGGCTCGCCGAGGACGAGGTCGGCGTCGACGGCGTAGTGGTGGGTGGAGATGAAGTCGACGGGCGCGTTTTGCTCGGCGCAATAGGCGAGGAGATCGGGCACCCACATCGTCTTGGAGGTGGCGGGGCCGCCGACGCGGAGTCGCTCGTCGACGCTCTTCACGGCGCGGGCGGTGTCGACGTAGAGATTGAAGTAGTCGAGCTTGGTGCCGCTCCAAAACGTGTTGTGAAGGTCGGGCTCGTTCCAGACCTCGAAGTGCCAGGTGAGGACCTCGGCGATGCCGAAGTGGTCGACGAGGTGGTGCACGAAGCGCTTCACGAGGCGCGTCCACTGGGCGCAGTCCTTGGGCGGCGTGATGTTTCCGCGGTAGTCGAAGATCGTCTGTGTGCCGCTGGCGAGACGCACGGGCATGAACCCGAGCTCGACGAAGGGTTTCATGCCCTGCGCGACGAAGAACTCGTAGATCTTGGTCGCGTTTTGGAAATTCAAACGCGGGCCGCCGTCGGCCTCCTCGCCGTTGTGCACGATGCCGACGTATTCGGTGAAGATGCCGTGGAAGCGGATGCCGCCGAAGCCGATTTCTTTCTGCGCGAGGCGGACGTGTTCGCGGAAGTCTTCGCGCAGAGTCAGGTAGGCGTGGCAGGAGCCGACGCCGCGTTGGAAGTAGCGGTCGAAGGCGATTCGGGGGGCGGCGAGGTCGACGAGAGTGGGGGCGGCGGGGGTCATGGGCGGATGCTGTCTCGCCCTCCGCTCCGGCTCAAGCGTCGCGGCGAACGAGATGACGCGCGCGTTCCCAAGCGGCGAGCAGCGCCGAGGCGATGAGCAGGATCGGCGCGGCGAGGACGAAGCCGTAATAGGCGAAGAGATAGAGCAGTCCGCGCCATACGGTGCCGTTCCACTCGCCGACGGCCTGCGTGCCGGAGAGGAAGGTGGCGTTCTCCCGCAGGCCGGCCGCTTCGCAAACGGCATAGACCACGGCGAGGAGGACGGCGCGGGCGGCGAGACCGCGCGGGGAGAAGAGCGGGAGAGTGATGCGAGTGTTCATGGGCGGTGGGGTTGAGGAGGCGATTTGAGCGAATGGTTGGCCGGACCGTGCGGTGTCGGGCCCCGGAAAATTAGCCGCAAGGAACACAAAGAGCGCAGAGTCGGTATCTCGTTTAGATGGTCTGTCTTTGTGTTCTTGTATGTCTAGCCCCGTGAAGCCGAGAGAGGGTGAATCCGCCGAAGGCGA
>CBIHRE010000191.1:0-8642 GCA_966212385.1 uncultured Akkermansia sp.
CACCGAAAGAAATCCCGCAAGCCGCTGTAAAACCCCCGGCTCCCTAGGGAAGCCTGTGAAGCGCGTCTGAAATTCCCCTCCCCTATACCGGAGAAAAATCGGCGATGGCATACTGGATTCTCCAGCACATGCCACGGGAGACCTCGCAGGTCACCAACCGGAACATCCCCCATGCCGCGCATCCGAGCGGCACCCGAGGCACTGACACCGAACTCGCACCAAAGAAATCATGACATCTACGTTCGGACGCAAGCTACTCCTCCCTTTGGCCTCCCTTCTGGTCGCTCCCTTCGCGGGGGCAGCGATCAACTTTAGTCAGGCGGTCACCGGAAACATCTTCCTCACCAACCAGACCGTCACCCTGCCCGTCCGCTGCGATGGCGATCGCCTCGAGTGGACCGCGACGGATTTCTCCGGGACGGTCGTCAAGAGCGGCGCCATCACCCCCGTCTCGGGCAGCGCCACCATCGCTCCGGCGCTCGGCCGCCGCGGCTACTTCGACGTCAAGGTCGTCGAAAAACGTTCCGGCTCCGTCGTCTCGGAAAAGACCACCTCCTTCGCCGTCATCACGCCCCTTTTGCTCACCGGTTCGGAAGTCTCCCCCTTCGGCGTGCAGACGCACAGCGCCCAGAACGGCGACCAGCGCGTCTATGAGCTTTTCTCCCGCGCCGGCATCGTCCACTTCCGCGACGAGCAGTATTGGGAGCACATCGAGACCCAGCCGCTGCAATACAAGTATCCCGCCACCTTCACCAACTACATGTCCAAGGGCGCCGCGGCCAAGATGCAGCCGCTCGTCACGCTCGATTGGGGCAACCCCATGTATGACTACAGCGCGGGCATGTTCACCGCGCCCAACACCGACGGCGGCCGCGCAGGCTACGCCAACTACGGCGCCGACGTCGTCCGCCAGTATCCCGGCCTCAAGGCGGTCGAGATCTGGAACGAATACAACGCCGGCACCTTCATCACCGGCCCCGCCACCTCGAACAAGCCGGCCTACTACAAGCGCATGCTCGAGCAGGCCGCCAACCGCATCCGCTCCGTCCGCAACGACGTGAAGATCGTCGCCGGCGGCACCGTGCCCGTCACCCACGGCTTCCTCCGCGACGTCTTCGCCCAGGGCGCCATGCCCTTCCTCGACGTCGTCTCCGTCCACCCCTATCGCAACACCCCCGAGGGCATCGACGCCGAGATGGGCGAACTCCGCGAGCTCATCAAGCGCAACAACAACGGCGCCGAAAAGCCGATCTGGGCCACCGAGTTCAGCCATGAGACCAACCGCCCCGAGCAGCAGGCCGAGGCCGCGACCTACCTCGCGCAGGTCGTCACCCTCATGCTCAGCCAGAAGGTCGAGCGCATGTATTACTACCTCGGCACCGACGACCAGGCCTTCCCGCACCGCGGCCTGATCGCCTCGCCCAACGACGCCAAGGGCGCGCTCACCCCGCACCCCTCCTACGTCGCCTACGCCAACCTGATCCGCCAGCTCAAGGGCTACGCCTTCCACTCGCGCTTCACCGGCACCAGCTCCGCCACCCGCGCCTACCGTTTCCAGAACGGCACCAGCCGCATGACCGTCCTCTGGTCCTCCGCCCCCGCGACCGTCTCGCTCAAGACCGCCACGCCCCTCATCGTCACCGACATCATGGGCCAGTCCCGCTCCGTTTCGCCCTCCGGCGGCGTCGTGAAGCTCAAGGTCGACCGCAACGCGCAGTATGTGAAGGGCGCCGTCACCGCCGTCAGCGACGCCGGCAACCCGCTCCTCGCCGACTCGCTCGCCGGCTACTCCAGCGTGCAAGGCCGGTATGGCTGGTCCTACGGCAGCGCCAACGTCGGCTCCGGCCCCTACAACGTGAACGCCTTCACCCCGATGCGCTGGGACTACGCCGGCGACAACGCCGTCTGCTGGTTGGACAACACCTGGCACTTCATCTCCGTCGAGCAGATGCACCCCAGCTCCTCCTGGGCCGTGCGCCGCTGGACCAGCCCGGTCGCCGCGACCGTCACCCTCAAGTGCAAGGTCAGCCGCGGAGGCGGCGGCGACGGCGTGGGAATCAACATCTACGTCGACGGCACCCACGTCTACAACCGTATTTTGAATCCCGATACCTCCGACGAGTTCACCGTGACCAACGTCGCGATCAAAGCCGGCAGCAAGGTCGACTTCACCGTCAACCAGAATGGCGAGAGCAGCTTCGATTCCACGGGCTTCTCGGTGCAGGTCGTCCGCCAGTAAGACCTCGCCCCTCCTCATCTTCCGACCGGCAAATCCCGCCATTGCTTCCTGAAACCCACGCGACTTCCCGTCGCCACTCCTGAACTCGCACCTCCACGCCCACACACCCGCACCCCACGCCGGTCGGTTTCGCACGCGCCGGCTCCGCTTCACCGCGGGGCCGGCGCTTTTATTTTTAATGGCGCCCCCGTCGCCGCCGGGTGCCTTCGGACCTCGCTCCGATGCGCGTCCTCGTCGCCCTCGACAAATTCAAGGAGGCCTTATCCGCCCCCGCCGCCTGCGCCGCCCTCGCCTCCGGGCTCCGCTCCACCCACCCAGGCTGGACGCTCGATCTCTGCCCGCTCGCCGACGGCGGGGACGGCTTCGTCACCGCCCTCACTGCGGGCGGGCGCGGCGAAATCCACCATACCCCGGTCCACGGGCCCCGCGGAGATCCGCTCGACGCGCCCTGGGCGCTTGTTCCGACGCACACGATCCCCGCCTCCGTTCTCGCGCGCATGGGCCTAAACCGCGACACATGCGCTCCGCTCGCCGTGCTTGAGATGGCCGCCTGCTCGGGCCTCGCGATTGTCCCGCCGGCGCGACGGGATGTCTGGCAAAGCTCTTCCAGCGGGGTCGGCGAAATCATCCTCGCCGCCGTCCGCGCCGGCGCCGGCTCCATCCTGCTGGGCGTCGGCGGCAGCGCGACCAACGACCTCGGGCTCGGCGCGCTCGCGGCTCTCGGTTTTCGCGCCCTCGACGCCTCCGGCCGCGACATCGATCCGCTCGTGCCGCGCCGCTTTCGCGACATCGCGCGTATCCTGCCGCCCGCCGCAAGGTCCGCCGCGGCCGCGCCGCGGCTTCCGATCTACATCGCCTGCGACGTGGACAACCCGCTCTGCGGCCCGCGCGGGGCCACGCTCACCTACGGCGCGCAAAAGGGACTCGCGGCGAACGAACTCTCCGCGCTCGACACCGAGCTCGCGCGCGTCGGCGCCCTGCTCGCCACGGCGTGCGGAGCCGATCCCAAATCGTTGGAGCAGCCCGGTTCGGGTGCCGCCGGCGGAATCGCCGCCGGCCTCATGATCGCCTGCGGCGCGCGACTCGTCGGCGGCTTCGATCTGGTCGCCGACTGGCTCGAGCTCGAACGTCGTGTCGCCGCCGCGGACCTCGTGATCACCGGCGAAGGCCGCTTCGACGACACTTCGCTGAATGGAAAAGGCCCGGGCGGACTGGCCCGGGCCTCCCTCGCCCAAGGGAAGCGCGCGGTCGTGGTCGCCGGCTCCATCCAGCTCGCCAGGCCGCCCCAGGGCTTGGAGTTGTTTCCGATCACCCCTCCCGGCATGCCGCTCGCGGAGGCCTTGCCCGAGACCGCCCGCCTGCTCTGCGAGGCGGCCCGGCGAATCGGCTGAAAAAGCCGACCCGCCGGCCTGCTTTGCGCATCACCAGACGTAGGTCGCGCCGACCGACCACGAGCGGCTCGTATACGGAACGAGCGGGACGTCCTGATACTCGGTGTCCCAGAGATTATCCACCTGCGCGTTCAACGTGAGCCCCTTCACGGCGGGCACGTGGTAGAACAAACCGAGGGCGCTATCGACGTTGTCGCGCCCGTTCTGGCGCAGCGCGTTGTCTGCTTGGCGGCGCAGCTCGTTGTCCATGCGCAGCTCGAAACCGCCGCCGAGACGCGCTACGCCGGCGAGCGTGAGGCGATGTTCCGCGTAGTTGAGCGCGTAGAAGCTCGCGACATTCGGGGAGGTGTAATCGTCGTTCTTGTCGAGGAAGGTGTAGCCCGCGATGAGGTCGAAACGCGTCCACTCGCGGCGCGCAAACAACTCCACGCCCACCGTCTCGAGATTCACCGTCGTCGCCTTGCGGGCGGAGGCGGGATTCGACGGGTCAAAAACGTAGTCGAGCAGGTTGTCGTCCTTGCGGAAGAACACCGCCGGCGTGATGGCCCACCCGCCCACGGAGAACTCGGCGCCGACCTCGTAGTTGGCCGCGACGGCTCGAGCCAAAGTCGGGTCGCCGCCGAAGAGGCCGAGCGGATTCGCATTGAGCGCCTGGTAGGTGGGTAGCTGCGTCGACTCCGAGTAGCTCGCGTAGACGCGCTTCAGCGGCGCGCCGACCTGCCGGAACTCCACCGACGCGAGCGGCGAGGCCTCGGAGCTGCCCTGGTTGCTGTCGTCGTAGCGCGCTCCGGCGAGGACCACGATCTCGCGACGATCATCGAGGTCGATCGTCTGTTCGGCCGCGAGCGAACCATAGGTCTGCGTGCGGCTCATGAAAGGACCGAAGGTGAGCGCCGACGACGCGAAGCTGCTTCGCGAATCAAGATCGTCGCCGACCACGCCCGCCGAGTAGCGCGCCGCGGTCTGGCCGAAGAGCGTGTTGCGGCCCTCGAGCGCGGCGCCGCGCACGAGCGTCTGGTGGTGGTTATCGAGCGTGAAAACCGGGATCGAGTAGTGGTCGCGGTTGCCGCGGTAGTAGGCGCCCGCCTGCACGTAGTCGCCGTCGGCGCCAAGCTCCGTGCGATGGTTCACGAGGAAGAGCTTCGTTTGCAGGCGCTCGCGCTCATCGCGCAGAGGAGTCGTCTTGTTGCGAGCGGCATACATGTTGGGCCACGCGAAATTCTTCGCCTGATAACCGGCGAAAAGGTCCGTCTGGCCGACCGCGTTCGCCACCTGCAAGCGACCGTTGTAACGGTTGAAATCATGGTCGCCGCCCGTGCGCGTGCCATCGCCCTGCGACGCCGCGACGGAGACATCCGCTCCCACCCGGAAGCCGCCAAGATCCCCGCCCGGAGCAAGGCCGGCGTAAACCTCGCCTCGCGCGAGATCGTTGTCGCCGCCACCGACGCTCACCGCACCGCCGGTCCGGATCGGACGCCACGCGTAGGCGATGCCGCCCGCGGTCGCGTTGAATCCGTCCGCGCTTTGATCCGCCCCGATGCGGACCTCGGGCGCGCCGAGCATATAGGAAGAAACCGGCAGCTCCGCCGAGTAGTGGCCCGTCTGCGGATCGTAGATCGGCAGCGCGCCAACCGTGAACCCCGTGTTTTCAAAGGTGCCGCCGCGGATCGTCACATCGGCCTGCCCCTCGGCGAAATTGCGCGCCTGCACGTCGACCTGCGGCTCGTAGCGGACCGCCGAGACCGGCGCCGCGAAAGTCGATGCAGGCTCCTGCAAGGCCACCCGCGTCGAGAACACCGTCAGCGCCTCAAGCTCCACCGTCTCGGAATCGGCCTGCGTGGATGCGCTTGCCGGGGCCATGTCGGCCGCCAAGGCGGAGCCAAGCGTGAGCGGAAACAAGAGGGCGCGCAGGGGTGTGATCATGCCCCGAGCGTCAGCCTTATGGTTAACGAAAATCAACCACCGTCTTAACGCGGATTTTGGCTAGGCCGCCTCAATCCGGTAGAAGGTCCAGGTCGCCCGAAACGGCGTTTCGCCACGGGCGCGCAACCAACCGAGAAGCTTTACCGGGGTCGCGAGCCGATTCGGCGCGGCGCCGGTCGCGTGCAAGGAGCGAAGAAGCTCGCGCGCCGAAGGATAAAAGAAGGTCCGTGTTTCCGCCGCATCCCGAAGAATTCGAAACTCGGCGGAGGCAAAAGCCGCCCGCCACGCAGCCACGTCGCGCCACTCCAGCGGCTCGCGCCCGTCGATGAACAACTCGCGCAACTCCGGCAGCGTGTCGGCGACATAGAAGCCCGCCAGCACGCGTCCGCCCGGCGCCAAGGATCCGCGCCAAGCCCGCAAAAGCGCGACAGGGTCCGTCGCCCACTGGAGCATGCTGCATGAGAGAATCCAATCCCAGCTCCCCCGCCCCACTCGCTCCGCCGCGAGTTCGCGCCACTCGAGCTCCGGCACGCGGGCGCGCCCCGCCGCCACCATGTCCGCGCTGGCGTCGCTCGCCACGTAGCGGCCTTCCCAAGGCTGGGCGCGCGAGGTGAAGAGCCCCGTTCCCGCGCCGATCTCCAGCGCCGCGCCGCGTCGATCGCCGGGCAACCATTCCGCCAGCCAGCCCGCCATCGCCGTCTGCACGGGAGCAAAGCGCTCGTAGGTCCCGGCGCGACGCCCGAAACTTTCACAGATCGTGTTCATCGCGCCCCGATCTCCTCGGCCCAGGCGTGCAACAAAGGCGCCGGCTCATGCCCGCAATCGACGACGACCTTCAAAGCGGGCGTTTCCCGCGCCAACAACTCCGCGTCGAGCAATCGGTCTCCGGTTCCGACAAATGCACGCCAGCCGTCCGGCATTCCCGGTCCCGGGGCCCTCGCTTCCAGTTGATCCAAGCCCCAGCTCAGCGTCTCGACCGGCTCCACCGCCCCCTGCGCCGCGCCCAGCCCCGCCCAGGACCGAAAGTCGGCGCAGGCCTGCTCGGTGTCGCGCCGCACCCGCTTGGACAAGGCCCGCAGGTGCGAGCGCGGCACGCGTCCGCCGCGTCCCGCCTCGGCCAAGAAAGCCCAGATCGGCGCCAGCAAACCCACGCGCGGCCAGCGTTCCGCAACCCAGCCGCGCGCATCCAGGAGCAGCAGCGCGCCCAGCGAGTAGCCGCCCAAGGCGTCGCAACGCGGCAACGCTTCCAGACGGGCGCGCCAATCGGGCGCAGCCGGAACGCAGACGTGCTCCGCCCGGGGAAAAGCCCGCGCCGCCTCCGCCGCGAACCACTCCGCCGGCACCGCCCAGCCGAGCACCCACGCGATCCTCATCGGACGACCTCCGCGGCCCCGAGCACGGTCAGCACCCGCAAGGCCTCCGCCGCGCCAAAGCTCCTCGTGAGCGAGAAACGCAGCCGGCTCGTCCCCGCCGGCACGGTCGGCGGACGCACCGCCGCCGCCAGCACGCCGGCCGCGCGTAGTTTATCGGCCAATACGATCGCCTCCTCCGGATCGCCCATGACGACCGGCACGATAGGCGAATCGCCCAGGGCCGCGTCCCAGCCGGCGGCGCGCAGGCAGGAACGAAACGCCCTCGAGGCCTCTCGCCAGCCGACCTGCCCCGCGGCCAGCTCCCGCACCCGGCCGACCGCCGCGCGCGCCGCCGCCGCCACGGGAGGAGGCAGCGCGGTGGAGTAGATGAATTCTCCCGCATGGTTCACCAACGCCTCGCGCCAGGGACCGCCGTGAAAGAGGGTGTAGGCCCCGCCCGCGCCGAGGGTCTTGCCGCAGGTGCCCACCAACACGTCGACCTCCGCGGCCACGCCCTGCTCCTCCGCCAGGCCCGCGCCGGTTCGTCCATACCAGCCGAGGGCGTGCGCCTCGTCCAGGATCCAGCAGAACCCGAAGCGGCGGCGCAACGCGGCGATGCGCCGCAGGTCGGGATAATCGCCGTCCATGCTGAACACGCTCTCCGTGACCACAAAGATGCTTCGCCCGGCGCCGGACTTGGCCTCGCGCGCGAGCATCCGTTCCAGCGCGTCCAGATCGAGGTGAGGATAACGCTGAAGGCGAGCCCCGCTTTTCAAGATGCCCGCCACCATGCTGTGATGGATCAGCCGGTCCGCGAAGACGAGGTCGCCGGCGCGGGGCAGCGTGGCCAACACGCCCACGTTCGCCGCGAACCCGCTCGTCCAAACCAATCCTTCGGCGAAACCGTGCCACCCGCAGAGCGTCGTCACCAGCTCGTCGTGGGCCTCTCGCCAGCCGCTGATCAGAGGCGACGCCGACGCGGAGGCGCCTCGGGTGCAGGCCTCTATCGCCATCGCCTCCGCCAACGCCGGATCGCGGGCGAGCTCGAGGTAATCGTTGCCCGCCAAATCGAGTTCTCCGGCGCGCGGGACGCGACGGCGCACGCGACGCAGCAGTCCCGTCTCCGCGCGCGCGGCGAGTTCGCTTTTCCAGCGCGCCGCGCCGTTCGTCGGAGGCCGGGGTTCGGGAGCAACCCTGCATTCCGCGAGCGCAAGCTTCCCTTCCGGGCCGAGGCGCGCCTCGCGTTCGGCGAACCCGGTTTCGCCCCAAACGATCGCGCCCGCCGCCGCGAGTCCCTCCCGGTTGCTCCGCGCCACCTCGGGCTCGGCGGGCGCGCAGGCGTTGAGCCAAACGCCGGCGTTGAGCCCACGCGCCGACGCGTAGGCGAGCGTCAGCCGCGCCTGGTTGATCGCGCCCAGCCGATCCGGCACGACCAGGACGACCAGATCCACACCGAGCTCCACGGCGAGGTCCGCCCAATCGCGCCCGTCCTCCGCGAGGGGAACCGCCAGACCGCCCGCGCCCTCGATGATGCGCCAATCGCAGGAAGGCGTTGCCTCCACGCCGTCGACGAGAGCCGCCCACTCCAAGGATCGTCCTTCGGCCCGGGCCGCGGCCAACGGCGCGAGCGGCGCGGCGAACCGCAAGGGGGTGCGCGCGGATTCCTCCGGAAGCCCCGCCGCGAGCGCCGCGCTGCGCGCGTCGCCGTCCGCGTCGTCGGCGGCGCGACCGGTCTCG
>CBIHRE010000192.1:0-8638 GCA_966212385.1 uncultured Akkermansia sp.
TCGGCCAGTATCGCGTCGTCATCAAGTTCAACAAAGAGGGTGAGCGCGAGTTCGCCGACACCACCCGCCGCGTCGCCCAGCTTGGCCGCGAAAACGGCACCGAGGCGCTTCTCGCCATCGTGCTCGACGGACGTCTCTATTCCGCCCCCCGCGTGAAGGACGAGATCACCGGCGGGTCCGCCGAGATCTCGGGCAGTTTCTCCGCCCTCGAGGCGCAGCAACTGGCCAGCGTGCTCAACAACCCCCTCGACCTGCCCCTGCGTGTGCAGGAGCAATACGAGGTCGGCCCCTCGCTCGCGCAGGACGCGATCGACAGCGGCATTCGCGCCGCCGTCATCGGCACCGTGCTGGTCGCGGCCTTCATGGTGACCTACTACACCGTCGGCGGCGGCATCGCCATCGCGGCCCTCGCGGTCAACGTGCTCATCGTTTTCGCCACCATGGCGGTGATGGGCGCCACGCTTACGCTTCCCGGACTCGCCGGCATCGTGTTGACGCTCGGCATGGCGGTGGACGCGAACATCCTGATCTTCGAGCGCATGCGCGATGAACTCGGAGCGGGCAAGTCGCTCATCTCGGCGCACAACGCCGGTTATGATCGCGCCTTCACCACGATCGTCGACGCGCACATCACCCAGCTCGCGATCTGCGCGGTGATGATCGGCTTCGGCACCGGCCCGATCAAGGGCTTCGGCATCACGCTCGCCATCGGCGTGTTCTCCACGCTGTTCTCCGTCCTCATCGTCGGCCACCTCGCCCTCGATTGGCTGATCTCCGGCGGCATCCTCAAGAAGCTCCCGATGATGAAGCCGATCCATATCGGCAAGGTCGACTTCGTGAAGCTCGGCAAACCCTCCTTCATCGCCTCCTGGGTGCTGGTCGCCGTCTCCTTCGGCTTCGTGGTCTACAAGGGCGACCGCATCTACGGTCGCGACTTCCTCGGCGGCGATATCGCCACCCTGACCTTCGAGAAGCGTATCGACACCTCGGAGATCACCAAGATCGCCGACAAGGCCGGGCTCAAGGAGATCACCCCGACCTACGTTTCCGCCATCGGCGGCGGTGGCGAGACCCTGCGCCTCGAGACCGAGTTCAACGAATCCGCCCCGCTGGTGGCCGCCTTGCAAAAGGCGCACCCCGAGGCCGGCTTCAAGCAGATCGGAGACAACCGCATCGGACCTTCCATCGGCGGCGAAGTGAAGACCAACGCCCTCATCTCGCTCGCCCTCTCGATGGCGATCATCCTCGTTTATGTCGCGTTCCGCTTCGAGTGGGGCTTCGGCGTCGGCGCGGTCGTGGCGTCCATCCACGACATCCTGATGACGATCGGCATCTTCGTGCTCTTCGGCCACCAGTTCTCGGCGCCCATGGTGGCGGCGATCCTCGCCATCGCGGGCTACTCGATCAACGACACCGTCGTCGTGTTCGACCGCATCCGCGAGGAGATGAAGCTCAACCCGACCACGCATCTCCGGGACATCATCAACGACTCCCTCCGCCGCGTGTTCTCCCGCTCCATCCTCACAAGCGTCACCACGCTGCTCGCCGCCATCGCCCTCTTCGTCGCGGGCACGGGCGTCATGCGCGACCTGGCCTTCACCTTCATCATCGGTATCATCACCGGCGCCTTCTCGTCGGTGTTCATCGCCGCCCCGGTCTTCTAGTGGTGGCACAAGGGCGACCGCTAAAAGGTCGACCACGAGGAAAAGCGCCCGGTCTACGACTGGGAAATCCAGACCAAGGTCTCCCGCTAACGCCGCGACGCGCGGCCCTTCGCGGGCGCGCGCGTCCGGGCGCAGGCCGCGCCCGCGGCCCGCAGGCTCTCCGGGGCCGTGCAGGCCGCCCGCGTGGCGTCGCGACCGTTCGCGTTTCCCCGCGTCCAGTGGTCTCGCGCGTCCTCGCCGACCATGCGCTGGATATACCATGCCCCGCCGCCCGAGAAGGTGGCGGCTCTTTCCTCTTCGCTCGGCGCGGGCCCCGTCCTCGCCGAGCTGTTGCTGCGGGCCGGTCACGGCGACGCGGAGGCCGCGGACGCGTTTTTGCGTCCCGCTCTCGCGCGCCTGGCCGATCCCTTTCTCCTGAAAAACCTGGATCGTGCCACGGCCCGCCTGCGTCGCGCGATCGCCGGCGGCGAGCAGATCGTCGTCCTCGGCGACTACGATGTGGACGGGGTGAGCAGCACCGCGCTGCTTGTCAGCATCCTCCGCCGTTTCGGTTCGAAACCCCGCTTTGTCGTGCCGCGGCGCATGGAGGACGGCTACGGCCTCTCGCGCAGCGCGATCGACCGCGCGCTCGATCCCGGTTTGCCTCAGCTTTTCGTGGCGCTCGATTGCGGCACCAATTCCCACGACGAGGTCGCCTACCTTGCGTCGCGCGGCATCGATGTCATCGTGGTCGATCACCATCGCTCGAAGGAAAAGAGCCTCGAACACGGCATCTTGATCAACCCGCACGCCCATGATCTTCCGGGCGACGAGGCTTGGCGCCACATGTGCACCGTCGGGCTGGTGTTCAAACTCGTGCACGGGCTCGTGAAGGAGCTGCGCGCCGAGGGGCATCCCGAGGCCCAGGCGGTCAAGCTGCGCGACTATCTCGATCTCGTCGCCTTGGGCACGGTCGCGGACCTCGTGCCCTTGCAGCACGAGAACCGCATCCTCGCGAGCTACGGCCTCCGCACCCTCAAGGAAGCCGCGCGACCGGGCCTGCGCGCGCTCATGGATGTCGCCGGCGTGCGCGCCGGCCAGGACCTGATGCCGGTGGATATCTCCTTCCGTCTCGGGCCCCGTATCAATGCCTCCGGTCGCCTTGCCGACGCCGCCCTGTCGGTGGAGCTGATCTTGAGCGAAGACGCCAGGTTTTGTCGCGAGACCGCCCGGCAGCTCGACGATTTCAACCGCGAGCGCCAGGACATCGAGCGCGGCATCACGGACGAGGCCGAGAAACTGGTGGAGACCCAGTTTGCCGATCAGCCGGGCATCGTGCTCTACGCCGACGGCTGGCACCCGGGGGTGGTCGGCATCGTGGCCGGCCGGGTGACTCGCAAATACCATCGGCCCTGCATCGTCCTTGGCAACGAAGGCGCGCAGGCCAAAGGATCCGGCCGCAGCGTCGACGGCATCAATCTCGTCGAGGTTTTGGGTGGTTGCGCCGACCTCCTCTCCAGCTGGGGCGGGCACCCGATGGCCGTCGGAGTCGCGTTGCCCAAGGAAAACCTCGAAAAATTCCGCGTTCGCTTCGCCGAGGGCGTGCGTGCCTGGACCGGGGGCAAGGCCCCGGAACCCGAGCTGGCGATCGCGGCCTGGCTGCACCCGAACGACATTCACGAGCGCCTGATGGACGAGCTCGCGCAGATGCATCCCTTTGGGCAGTCCAATCCCGAGCCGATCTTCGGTCTTCGTGCGGTGGTGCTGCGCCAGCGCCCGGAGGTGTTTAAAAACGCCCACTTCCGGTTCGTCGTGGAAATCGGCGACGGACGTCGCCGTCTCTATGGCGTGGCTTGGAAAATGGCCGAACGCCTGCCTCCGGTGGGGCGTCCGATCGATCTCGCGGTGGAGCTCGCGTGGAACTTCTTCAACGACCGTAAATCGATCCAGCTCGAGCTCGTCGACTGGCGCCTCGCCGAGTAGGGCGGTGCGCGGGGTGGGCGGTGATCCCGGCGCCGTCTCACCTCCTCGCTTGAGCCGCCGGGCGGACTCGTTACGCATTCGCCCTCATGACGCGCTCCTTCCGACTCCTCGCCCTCGCGCCTTTGCTCGCGCTTCTGCCCGGTTTGTCCGCCCAACCCGCCCAGTCGCCCGCCGTCGAGCTCGCCAATCTGCGCGAAGACATGCGCATGCTCGTTCAGCGTGTCGGCGAGCTCTCGATACGCGTCGAGCAGTTGGAGAAGGAAAACGCGGATCTCACCCGCGCGGCTTCCGGCGCCCAGCAAAACGTCGCCACGCTCAGCCAGTTGAACACCGCGATCGCCGACCTCACGCGCGACATCAAGGCCGCCAACGCGCAGACCAAATCGGAGGTGCTCGCCGTCGTGGCCACCCAGATGGAGAATCTCGCGAAGCAGACCAACACGGCGCTCGACGCCATCTCGAAAGGCGGCCGTGCCTCCTCGCAGGGGCCGCAGACCACGTTCTCGGACAACTTCCCGAAAGAAGGCATTCCCTACACCGTTCAGCCCGGGGACACGCTTTCGAAGATCGCCCAAAAGACCGGCGCCAAACTCGCCGATATCATCAACGCCAACAAGATCGCGGATCCCACCAAGGTTCAGGTGGGCCAGGTGCTCTTCATCCCCGGCGGCAAATAAAGGCCTCGCCCTGTTTCTCCGGCTCCACGCTCCTCCTCCCAGCTCCCCGCTTTAAATGGCCAACTCCAAATCCCGTCTCGGTCGCGGTCTCGGCGGTCTCAGCGCCGCCGCGGCTCCCACGCCCCCCACCCCGCCCCCGGCCGCGTCCGCGCCCGGGCGGGGGGCTGCCGCCGCCACGCCCGTGCCGGCCACGTCCGCCACCACGCCGCCGCCGGCTCCGAACGGATTCATCGAGGTTTCCGTCACCGCGGTCGTGCCCAGTCCTTACCAGGCACGCAAAGAGATCGCACCGGAACATCTCCAGGAGCTGGCCGACAGCATCCGCGCCGAGGGGTTGTTGCAGCCGATCGTCGTGCGCCGTCTCGCCGACGGGAAATATCAGCTCATCGCCGGCGAACGCCGCTGGCGCGCGTTCCAGCTTCTCAAGATCAAGACCATCCCGGCCCGGCTCGTCAGCGCGGGCGACGCCTCGTCGGCCACTCTCGGACTTATCGAGAATCTGCAACGCGAGGGGCTCAACCCGCTCGAGGAAGCCTACGGCTACGCGAGCCTGATCCGCGATTTCGACCTCACCCAGGAGGCCGCCGCCGAGCGCGTCGGAAAACCGCGCGCCTCGGTCGCCAATTGCCTGCGCCTCCTCTCGCTCGACGGCGAGCTCCAAGGCTACGTCGCGAAGGGGTTGCTCTCGGTCGGCCACGCCAAGGTGCTTCTCGGCGTCGAGGACGCCCCGCAGCGCGCGCTGCTGGCCCGCCGCGTGATCGAGGACGGCTTGAGCGTGCGCGCCACCGAAGCGCTCGTGCAGGCCAAGAAACTTTCCGCCGCCGCCTCCGCTCCCGGCGCGCCCGACGCATCGAAGGGCGGCGCGAAAAAACTCAATCCCGCCGACGCCGCCGCGATCGCCAGCATCGAGAAACGCCTCACCTCGCATTTCGGCGCGCGGATCGCGGTGAAGCACTCCGGGAAAAAGGGCCAGATCGTCATCCCCTACGCGGGCAACGACGACCTGCAGCGCATCCTCGAAAAACTCGGCGTCGAGCTTTGAGCCCTCTGCGATTCGCGCTAAGCTGAACACGCGTTAGCGCTCTCCTTTCTTCTTCATCAACTCACCACCACGGCCGCGCCCCCTCCGACCGCGTCCCCCGCATTGGCCACTTCGCCCACCGATCACGCCACGCGCGTTCTAAACCAAGCCGGCGACGTCCTGTATGAGGCCGTCGACTACCTGCGCTTGGATCCGATTCCGCCGGTGGTGCGCGAGGTGAAGCGCTATTCGAAGGAAAAGCTGCGCGCCGATCTGCTCGCCGGGGCGACCGTGGCGCTCGTGTCCATTCCCCAGGCGATCGGCTTCGCGCTCATCGCGGGTCTGCCCCCGGAGATGGTGATCATGTCCGTCGTCGTGGGTGGGTTTCTCGCTGCGATCTTCAGCACCTCGCATCACCTGGTTTTCGGCCCGACCAACTCGATCAGCCTGTTGACCGCGAGCGCGGTCGCCACGCTGCCGGCCGCCGGCCTGGCCGCGCCCGAGCTTGCGCTGGTGATGGCGTTTCTGATCGGGCTTTTCCAGCTCGGCGCGGGTTTCGCCAAGCTCGGCAAACTCACCCAATTCGTTTCCCGCTCGGTCGTCATCGGCTACGGCACCGCCATCGGTATTTTGCTGGCCGCGAGCCAGCTGCCGCACCTCGTGGGCGCGGCGGCCACGCGAGGCAACCTGCTGCGCTCGCTCGAAGGCACGCTCCATCACGTCTTCGCGCTCGAGATCAACGGCTACTCGTTGGCCATCGGCGTCGTGACCTTGCTGCTGTTCCACGTCTTGGAACGCCTCGCCCGCTGGGTGCCGGCCGAGCTCGTCGGGCTGGTCCTCATCTCCTTGTTCACCCGCTGGGTGGGACTCGAGGTGCTGGGCGTCAAAACGATCGCCGGCGAGGGCGAGCTGGCCGGAGCCTTGCCGTCCTTCATCGGCATGCCTTTTGGCGAAGCGAGCGTGGCCGCCGTGCCCGCGCTTCTCGGCACGGCGCTCGCGATCGCGATCCTCGGCATGCTCGAGGCGATCTCCATCGGCAAAACGCTCGCCGCGCGCTCGGGCCAGACCTTCAACGCCAACCAGGAGCTCATGGCGATGGGCGTCGCCAACCTCGGTTGCAGCGCTTTCGGCGCCATGCCCGGCTCGGCGTCCTTCGCCCGCTCCGCGGCCAACCACCAGAGCGGCGCTCGCACCCAGGTGGCGGCGATTTCCAGCAGCCTGATGGTGCTGGGCGCCCTGTTTTTCGTCGCGCCGTTGATCAATTACCTGCCGATTCCCGCGCTGGCCGCCCACCTCATCCGGATCGGCCTGAAGATGATCAATCGCGAGCAGCTGCGCATCGCGTGGAACGCCACGCGCTCCGACGCGATCGTGCTCGGGGTAACGATGGCCTCGGCTTTCCTCTTCAAGCTCGATGCGGCGATCTATATCGGCCTAGGCCTGTCTCTCGCGCTGTTTTTAAAGAAGGCGAGCGCCCCCTCCTTGGTGGAATACGGCTTCAACGACCAGGGGCAGCTGGCGCAGCTCGAGCCCGCGGAGTCGCGGAGCGAATCGACCATCTCGATCGTGCACGTCGAAGGAGAGCTGTTTTTCGGCGCGGCCGACTTGTTCCAGGAGGAGGTTCGCATCCGCGCCGAAGCGGAAAATATCCGCGTCGTCATCTTGCGGATGAAAAACGCGCGCCACCTCGACGCGACCTCGGTGATGTCCCTGTTGCAACTGCACGAGGCGCTAACGAAGAAAGGCCGCCACCTGCTGGTGAGCGGCATCAACCCCGACGTCGAGCGGGTGCTGCGGCGCAGCGGCGCCTGGGCGGTGATCGGCCCGGACAATATTTTCCCCGCCGAGGCGAACCTCACGATGAGCACCAAGCGGGCGCTTCAGCGAGCCAAGCGGCTCCTCGCCGCGGACGGGGCGACCGCGAAGGCGGATGTGCGAATTTTCTACGACCGCAATCGGCTCGACGCGCAGGGCGATAGCGCTCCATCCAGCCCGGCGACGGAGCATGTGTCGGATTACGAGATCTAGGCTGGGATCATGCAGATGAGCGGATCGCATCGTGGCGATCTCGCGGCCCCTTTCGGCGGGGGCCCTCGACTCGAAGCATTCCCTCGCTCGGTCCGCACCCAAATCCGCTCACGATCTCGCCCCTATGCTCCGCCGCGCGGTTCGAGGCCAAAAAAAGCCGCCGGGCTTTCGGCCGCGGCGGCTGCATGAAGGAATGATCGACCGAGGCTCAGGGCGTCGCGGCGGCGGCCTCGATTTCGGCGTTCAGGGCCTTGATGCGGGCCTCGATCTGACCGTTTGTGAGATCGAGGGTCTGGTTGTAGTGCGGACGGCGCTTGAAGTCGGTCGAGTAGATGATGCGGTTGACCAGCTCCGCGCGCAGAAGGGCGAGCTCTTTTTGGAGCGCGGCCTCACGGGCCTTTTGGGCCTCTAGCGCGGCGAGGCGGGCGGCCTCGCGGTCAGCGGCCACCTGGGCGGCGGCTTGCTCGATGCGAAGCTTCTCACGGGCGGCGAGGCGGGCTTTCTCGGCCTCGGCGGCCTCGCGGGCGCGCTGCTCGGCGAGGCGTTTGGCCTCGGCGTCCGCCGCGGCTCGCTGGGCGGCGAGGGCGGCTTCGCGCTCGACGGCGGCCTTGCGGGCGGCCTCTTCGGCGGCGAGACGCTCGGCGGCGGCCTTTTGCTCCTGTTCGAGGCGGAGCTTTTCGGCGGCCTCGCGCTCGGCGGCGGCCTTGCGGGCCTGCTCTTCGGCGAGACGGGCGGCCTCCGCGGCCTGTTCGGCGGCTTTCTTCTCAGCGGCGAGGCGATCGGCTTCGGCGGTATTGGCCGCCACGGAGCGCGCCTCGTTGGTTTCGCCTTGGCGCTTGGTATGGTTTTTCCAGATCCAAGCGCCCCCCAGCAACAGGAGGATAAGAATGAGCGTGATGGTGATGCCGCGTTTCATGGTGCGATAGAAAGATTTTAGTGAGACCGGGTTCGAGACGGAGGTTCCGCCACCTGGATGTCAAACTCCGGCGGCGCGGGAAGGGAAGCGCTTAGAGGGGGTTTTCGGTGGAAATGAACTCCCAAGGCAGGCCGAAGCTGCGCGCGACGAGCGCGGCGAGCGCGCGAACGCCGTGGACCTCCGTCGCGTAATGGCCGCAGCAATACAAGTTAAGGCCGTGCTCTTCGGCGAAGTTATACCATTCCTCCCGGAGCTCGCCGGTGACGAGCTGACGGACGTACTCGCGGATCGCCTCGTGCTTGAGTGCACGCCCCCCAGGCGACAGCACGTTCTCCACGCGCACGAGACTAGGTAAGGAACGCGGATCTGT
>CBIHRE010000193.1:0-8625 GCA_966212385.1 uncultured Akkermansia sp.
TTCCCTTCTCGGCAAGGACACCAAGACCCGTTTCCGTCCGCACTACTTCGGCTACACCGAGCCGAGCTTCGAGGTGGACCTCAGCGCCACGCACCTCCCCAAGGTCAACAAGCCCTGGATCGAGATCGGCGGCTGCGGCATGGTCGATCCGATCGTGTTCAAGGACGTCGGCTACGATCCCGAGGTCTGGAGCGGCTACGCCTTCGGCATGGGCCTCGAGCGCCTCGCCATGCTCCTCTACGGAATCGATGACATCCGTTACTTCTACCAAAACGATGTCCGCTTCCTGAAGCAGTTCGCCTAAAAGAAATCGATCATCGTCACAGAGAACACAGAGCTCGGACACAGAGGGCACGGAGTTCAGATCTTTCCTGAAATATCCGAGGTTTGGTCTCTGTGAACTCTGTGTCCGCGCTCCGTGCCCTCTGTGGCCAAAAAATCTCCGCCTTTACTGAACTGAAATGAAACTCTCCCGCTCCTGGCTCCAAGACTACGTCGATCTCGCCGGCATCTCCGACGACGACATCTCCCGCGCCATCACTTGGGTCGGCTTCGAGGTCGAGCAGGTCATCCGCACCGGCGCTCCCAAGCTCTCCAACGTCGTGGTCGGCCAGATCCTCACCCGCGACAAGCACCCCAACGCCGACAAGCTCTCCGTCTGCACCGTCGACGTCGGCCCCGCCCACGGGGGCGTCCGCACCATCGTCTGCGGCGCGCCCAACTGCGACGCAGGCAAACGCGTGCCCGTCGCCCTTCCCGGCGCCGTCCTCCCCGGCGACTTCGTCATCAAGGAGTCCAAGGTCCGCGGCCAGCTCTCCGCCGGCATGATGTGCTCCGCCAAGGAGCTCACCATCGCCGAGGACGCCCAAGGCCTCCTCATCCTCTCCGGCGAGCCCGCGCTCGGCGCGCCGATCAATGACGTGCTCCCCGCCGGCGACGTCGTGTTCGACATCGAGATCACGCCCAACCGCCCCGACGCGCTCAGCCACCTCGGCATCGCCCGCGAACTCGCCGCGTGGTTCAAGAAGGAGCTTCGCTATCCCGAGGTTAACTTCACTCCCGCGTCCGTCTCCGCCGCTCCGCGCCCCGATCTGCTCAAGACTGTCCGTGTCACCGGCCCGCACGATTGCCCGCTCTATACCGCGACGGTCGTGACCGGCGTAAAGGTCGGTCCGTCGCCGGAATTCATCCAGCGTCGCCTCGCCGCCGTCGGCCTGCGCCCGATCAACAACGTCGTCGATATCGGCAACTACGTGATGCTCGAATACGGCCAGCCCGTGCACGCTTTCGACGCGAAGAAACTCGCCGGCGCCGAGATCGTCGTCCGCCACGCCGCCGAGGGCGAAAAGATCGTCACGCTCGACGGCAAGGAGCGCGCGCTCAACCCGCATATTCTCGTCATCGCCGACGCGCAGAAGCCCGTCGTCATCGCCGGCATCATGGGCGGCGAAAACTCCGGCGTCTCCAACGACACGACCGACCTCGTCCTCGAAGTCGCCGCGTTCAAACGCCAATCGGTGCGCGCCACCTCCAAGCGACTCGGCCTCGCCTCCGATTCCTCCTACCGCTACGAGCGCGGCATCGATGTCCACTCGCTCGAAGAGGCCGCGCACCGTTTCATCGACCTTATCCTCGCCCACGCCGGCGGTGCTGTTGCCGGCCCGATTTTCCGCGTCGGTTCCGACATCCCCTGGGAGCGCGAGATCACCGTCACGCCCGGCTACATCACCGAAAAGCTCGGTTTCGACATCCCCGCCGCCGAGATGCGCGCCTCGCTCGAGCGCCTCGAACTCGTCGTCACCCGCGAGGAGCCGACCGAGAGCCGTGGTCCCGCCTGGACCTTCTCCATCCCGAGCTGGCGCGACGACCTTGAGCGTCCCATCGACCTCGTCGAGGAAGTCGTGCGCCTCTACGGCACCGAGAAGATTCCCTCCTCCGTCATCCAGTCGCCCGGCCTCGTGGGCAACGACGACGCCATCGTGTTGTTCAACCGCTCCGTCGCCTCCGCTCTCGTCGGCGCCGGGTTCAACGAGTGCGTCAACTACACGCTCCGCCCCGCCAAGGAAGTCGCCGCTTGGGCGCCCGCCGCGCAGGTCGGCGCGCTCGCTCTCGCGAATCCCTTCGTCGAGGACCAGTCGCACCTCCGCTCCACGCTGGTCGGCGGCCTGCTTGAATCGCTCGCGCTCAACCAAGCCCGCGGCGTCGCCGCGTCGCGCCTCTTCGAGACGGGCCGCGTGTTCCTCGAGCGCAAGGGCCAGCTCTCCGAATGCGTCGCCGCCGCCTTCCTCATCGCCGAGGAGACGGGCGAGCGTAGCTGGCGTGCCCGCGAAGCCGCTGATTTCTACACCGCCAAGGGCAGCACCGCTACCATCGCGTCCTTCGCCGGCATCGAGCTGGATCGCCAGCCCACCGCCTTGATCGCTGACGGCAGTGACGCCGCGCGCGCCTGGCAGGCCGGCCACGCCGCCACGGCCGGCAACATCGAGCACGGCTGGACCGCCACCTTCGGCCTCGTGAGCCTCGCGCACCTCAAGGCCCTCGGCATCACCGGCAAGGTCTACGCCGGCTTCTTCGCCATCGTTTCGGAGAAGGTGACGGCCGACGCGGAGCGCCGCGGCTACAAGCCTTTCGGCCTCCAGCCCGCCGCGTTGCGCGACCTCGCCGTCGTGGTGCCCGCGGCCACGCCCGCGATCGACGTGCAGAAGACCATCGCGAAGCACGCCCGCGCCGCCGCCGGCAATGCCTTCGCGCTGGAAGGCGTGGACATCTTCGACGTCTACACCGGCAAGGGCGTGCCCGAGGGCCAGAAGAGCCTCGCCTTCGCGCTGACCTTCCGCGCCTCCGACCGCACGCTCACCGACGACGAGGTGAATGTCGCCTTCAACAAGGTGCAGGCCGACCTCGCCGCCGCGGGTTACCAGATCAGGAAGTAAAGGGTAGGGCGGGACCGCTGGGCCCGCCGCCTTTGCCTCTCAGCCTTTGCCACTCCGCTGCGGCGCGCCCAGCGGTCGCGCCCTACCTGTCTCAGAACCCCCGTCTCTGTTTGGCGCCTTTCAAGTTCCCTTAGCCCCCGACCGCCGCTTGGGCGACTTCGGCGCGTTTTTAGCGGAAGACGCTTGGCCGTCGTATTTCGCCTGATCCTCGGCCAAAGACAGGGGCGGGTTGTCGAAATCGAGCAACTCCCAGAGTTTCAGCCCGCAGGCTTTGGCGAGTTTTTCCAACGTGGATAGCCGCACGTCGCGCCTCCGGCCGGCCTCGACATGCTGGTAGTATTTGTAGCCGAGGCCGGCTTTTTCGGCGAACGCCTCCTGGCTCAGTCCACGGGCCTCCCTGAACTCCTTCACCCGAGCCAGCAGTCTTGTCGCCGTGTCGTTTGCCACTCCGCAAAGTAGCGGGACCAAGCGCCGTCAAACACCCGAGCATTGATAGCCTCGGCTTTACACCCGACTAATGATGGTGCGAATTCGCGGTCGTGGCTTTGCACCCCGAGTTTCCCGTTTCGCCTTACGCGCCGCTTGTTCCTGACCACCGTTGGTTTCCTGCGGACGAAACCCTTCGCGCCACGGCTTACGAAAAGCTTCTGCCGCCCCTCGTGGCCAATGTCCGGCGCGAGGTCTTTGCCTGGCGGGCCTCGAGCTACGCCGGCGCCTCGTCCACATCTCGCGCCCTGCTTAGCTGGTGGTTCGAGACGGAGCATCTGCTCGAAACCGCCTCGGGCACGCTTTCGCCGTTCCGCTACTATTTCGCCCAGCGCGAAGCGGTGGAGACGGTGATCTGGCTGCACGAGGTTCGCGGCGCGCGTGACAAGTTCGATCTGCTCCGTTTCGACAGCTCCGGCTCCGTTTCCACCGGTATGTTCGACGAGGACTGGCCGCGCTACGTGCTCAAACTCGCGACCGGCGCGGGCAAGACCAAGGTCCTCTCCCTCCTCATCGCGTGGAGCTTCTTCCACCGGCTTTACGAGCCTAGCTCCACGCTCGCGCGCAACATCCTCCTCATCGCGCCCAATATCATCGTCCTCGACCGTCTGCGCACCGATTTCGACGGGCTGAAGATATTCTTTAACGACCCGATCCTTCCGGACAACGGCGTCGCAGGGCGCGATTGGCGCGACGATTTCCAGCTCACGCTGCACGTGCAGGACGACGTGCGCCTGCTCCGCCCCACGGGGAATATTTTCCTCACCAACATCCACCGCGTTTATCTTGGCGACGTGGTGCCTCCGTCGCTGGAGGACGATGATCTTCGCGACTACTTCCTCGAACCCTTCGGCGACAAACCCGTCGGAAAAACCAACGACAGCCGGGTCGATCTCGGCGAGATCATCCGCGAGATCGACGAGCTCGCCGTCTTCAACGACGAGGCGCACCACATCCACGACAGCCGCATGGCGTGGTTCCAGTCGATCCAGGACATCCATCACCGAATGCTCCAGCGCGACCACCGGCTCGCGCTCCAGATCGACGTCACCGCCACGCCGCGCCACGACAACGGCGCCATCTTTGTCCAAACCGTCAGCGATTACCCGCTGGTCGAGGCCATTCACCAAAACGTCGTCAAGCACCCCGTCTTGCCCGACGAGGCCAGCCGCTCGAAGCTCCACGAAAAGAAGAGCTCCATCTTCACCGAGAAATACGACGACTTCCTGCGCCTCGGCGTCGAAGAGTGGAAAAAGAGCTACGCCGAGCACGAGCCGCTCGGGAAGAAAGCCGTCCTCTTCGTGATGGTGGACGACACCAAGAACTGCGACGAGGTCGGCGCCTACCTGGAAAAGATCTGCCCGGCACTGGCTGGCGGCGTGCTCGTCATCCACACCAAGAAGAACGGCGACATCTCCGAAGCCTCCTCGGGCAAGGACAAGGAGGAGCTCGAGAAACTCCGCCGCCAGTCCAACGAGATCGACTCCTGGAAGTCGCCGTTCAAGGCCATCGTCTCCGTCCTCATGCTCAAGGAGGGCTGGGACGTGCGCAACGTCACGACCATCGTCGGCCTGCGCGCCTACGCCGCCAAGTCCAACATCCTGCCTGAGCAGACCCTCGGGCGCGGCCTGCGCCGCATGTATTTCGGCTCCGATCAGCGGGAGACCGTCTCCGTCATGGGCACGCCCGCGTTCATGGATTTCGTCGAGTCGATCCAGAGCGAAGGCGTCACCTTCGAGCGCGTCGCCATGGGCGGCGGCGCGACGCGGCAGGATTCGCTGATCATCGAGGTCGAGACGGCCAACCCCGCGAAAAACACGGACGTCCTCGACATCTCGCTCCCGCGCCTGTCTCGCCGTTACCAGCGCGAGTTCAAGGACCTGTCCGCGCTCGATCCCGCCGCGCTCGGCAATCGCAAGCTGCCGCTCAAGCCCTTCACGCCGGAGGAGACGCGCGAGATCGTGTTCAAGACCATGCTCGATGCCGCGGTGCATCACACGGTGCTGCTCGATGGCGCCGGCCCGGCCGACTACCGCTCCGTGGTCGGCTTTTTCGCCCGCCAGCTGCTTCACGACCTGCGTCTCGTCGGTGGCTACGACCTGCTTTACCCGCGCGTCCGCGACTTCATCCGCGATCATCTTTTCACCGCCCCGGTGGACCTCGAAGACCCGGTCGTCCTGCGCAACCTGTCCGAGCCCGAGGTTGGCAAGATGCTCTACGACGCGTTCAAGACCGCGCTCAACGCCCTGACTATCTCCGAGTCGGGAAGCGTGCGCGTCGAGGATCGCCTGCGCCTGCGCGACACCCGGCCCTTCCGCACCGAGCACCGGCCTTACCTCGCGGCCAAGAAATCGCTCTTCAACCGCATCGTCGGCGAGGCCGGGGCCGGCGGGCTCGAGCTTTCCTTCGCCGCCTTCCTCGAAGCCGCGCCCGATGTCGCCGCCTTCGCCAAGAACTATTTGGCCGTGGGTTTCCGCCTCGATTATGTGCGCGCCGACGGCGACCTCTCCACCTACACTCCCGACTTCTTCGTGCGCACGACCGACGGCGCGGTGTGGATCGTCGAGACCAAGGGCCGCGAGGAGCTCGATCTCCCGCAAAAGATGGCCCGCCTCCGCCAATGGTGCGCCGACGCCACCGCCGCCGACGCGGGCGTCACCTACGGCTTCGTTTACGTGGACGAAGAGGGCTTCGCCAAACACGCGCCGGCCACCTTCGCCGCGCTCACCGCGAGTTTCACCGACTACCAGACCTGACCGCCATGTCCCGCCCCGCCGACGCCGACCGCTACGAACTTTCCGAGACGGAGAAACGCGACCTCATCAAGCTCATCGAGGCCGGCAAACCGCTGCCCGAAAAATACCGCTTCCTGCTCTTCGCCGACAAACGCGAGGTCGAGCTCGTCTGGAACGGCAAGACCCGTGACGTCTGCACCACGGTCCTCCCGTTTCAAACCCTCGAGCACATCGATGAGCCGCGGAAGGAGAAACGCGACACGGAGGAACTCGGCCTCGATACCGGCGGACGCCAGATCAAGGGCTGGACGAACAAACTCATCTGGGGCGACAACAAGCTGATCCTCTCTTCGCTCAAAGCCGGCGCGCTCCGCCGTCAGATCGAGGATGCGGGCGGACTCAAACTCATCTACATCGATCCGCCCTTCGACGTCGGTGCCGATTTCTCGATGGATATCGAGATCGGCGGCGAGACCTTCCACAAGGAGCCCAATCTCCTCGAGCAAATCGCCTACCGCGACACGTGGGGGCGGGGTGCGGATTCGTTCATAGCGATGATCTACGAGCGACTGATCCTTATGAAGGATTTGCTGCATCCGGCGGGCAGTATTTATGTGCATTGCGATTGGCGGGTAACGGCAAGCATCCGCACATGCATGGATGAAATTTTCGGCAGGTCTGCGTTCGGAAACGAAATAATCTGGAAACGCACAACGAGCCATTCTGATGCGAAATCCTACGGCTCGGTGCACGATACCATCTGGTATTACGCCAAGGAAGAAGCCAAACGGAACACGGTGCTTCAAAGTTACGACGCGGACTACATCGAGTCTTATTACCGCTACGTTGACGACGATGGGAGGAAGTTCATGTCCGGAGATCTGTCGGGCGCTGGTAGTGGTCCACCTCGCAAGTTTGGAGAGCGCGGAGAGATTGCCCCGCCGCCAGGTCGTCACTGGATGTTCGATCAAGCAGGCATCGACAAGGCAGTGCGCGAGAACCGCATTTTTTGGACCCGTAACGGCGTGCCGAGGCTTAAAAAATTCTTGGACGATACGGATGGAATGCCTGCTTCCGATTTGTGGGATGACATCCAGCCGGTTCGTTCATGGCATCGGAACGAAGCCACCGGCTACAACACCCAGAAGCCAGAGGGCCTCTTGGAGCGGATAGTTAATGCCAGCAGCAACGAGGGCGATCTCGTTGCCGATTTCTTCTGCGGCAGCGGCACGACTGCCGCCGTAGCCGAAAAACTCGGTCGCAAATGGATCGCCACCGATCTCGGCAAGTTCGGCATCCACACCACACGCAAACGGCTCATTGGCGTGCAGCGTGAATTGAAAGCGGCGGGCAGGCCCTTCCGCGCTTTCGAGGTGCTCAACCTCGGTCGCTACGAGCGCCAAGCTTACCTCAATGTCGGCGGCGATCTTGCGACCAAAAAGAAGGCCGATGCGCTCGCCCGCAAGGAACGCGAATTCCGCGAGCTCATCCTCCGCGCCTACCGTTCCGCGCCGCTCGAAAACGAACCGTTTTTCCACGGCCAGCACGCGGGGCGTCTCGTCGTTGTCGGGCCGATCAACCAGCCGGTGGGGCGTCTCTTCGTCGAGGAAGTCATTACCGAGTGCCGCAAACGCGGAGCCAGCCGCGCCGACGTGCTCGCCTTCGAATTCGAGATGGGCCTTTTCCCGGCCGTGCTCGACGAGGCCAAACGCAAGGGCATCGATCTCGCGCCGAAAACGATCCCGCCCGAGGTGTTCGACAAGCGCGCGGTGGACAAGGGCCAGGTGCGTTTCGCCGATGTGAGCTACATCGAGGCCGCGCCCCGCTACGACAAAAAGGACAAGCTCAGCGTGAGCATCGAGATCGCGGATTTCTCGGTCTATTACAGCCAAGGCTTCGTCGATGCCACCGCCGCCGATCTGAAAGAAGGCAAGAGCGAGGTCGTGTGCGAAGCGGGCAAGCTCATCAAACTCAGCAAGGACAAGACGGGCGTCATCCGCCGTGACGTGCTGACAAAAAAATGGACCGATTGGGTGGATTATTGGGCGGTCGATTTCGACTACGAGAGCCGCAAGGAGATCATCAAAGTCGAACGCGGCACCGGCATCGGCGGCACGAAAGACGGCCTCGATCTACGCCCCGACGATTTCGAGGAACGCTGGACCGGCGGTTACATCTTCGAGAACGAGTGGCAGAGCTTCCGCACCCGCCAAGATCGGGAGCTGGAGTTGCACAGCGCGAAGCACACTTACGCCAAGCCTGGCCGCTACACTATCGCCGTGAAAGTCATCGACATCTTCGGCAACGACACGATGACGCTGGTGCCGGTCACGGTGGGGTGAAACTCAAGGCTGGCCCGCGGCGGCCCTGCCTTCGAGTCATCTGCAAGCCAGAATCTTGCGTCTATGGTGGACGGGGGGGGGGCGCCCCCCCGGGGGTGGGGGGCCAAACACCCCGCGCGGGGCGCCCCC
>CBIHRE010000194.1:0-8610 GCA_966212385.1 uncultured Akkermansia sp.
GGAGCTCTCCGCGGCGGTTGAAGTCCCGTTGGTAGCCGAGGAATACAGGCACGGCCTCCCCGCGGCCGTTGCGCAATTCGATGTTGCGGCGGCCCTCTCCGCTCTCGGCCTGGGCCGGGCGGAACAACTCGGCGAGGCCCGCGGCGGCGAGGTCGGGGGCGAGGGCTTGGAGGAGCGGCGTGGGCTCGGGCAGGGCGGACTCGTCGGCGTCGGAGTTCGTGCCGACCAAGCGGTGCCAGGCGGCGGAAAACCAGTGCTGGCGCGAGGCGAAATCGAGATCGAAGGCGGCGAGGGCGCCTTGGGTGGAGAGGCGCTGAAGACGCTCGTCGTTGAGGAGGCTGATCTCCTCGAGCTCCTTTCGCTCGGTGATGTCGAGATGGAGGCCGGACACGCGTTGCAAGGCGCCTTCGGGGCCGAAGACGCGGACGCCGACGCAGGCGACCCAAAGATAGCGGCCGTCACGATGGTGGAGGCGGTATTCGACGGAGAACGGTCGCGAGCCGGCGGGCTGGCGGCGTGGGGCGTGGTCGGGAGCCGCGGCCGTGTCGTCGGGGTGGACGAGGCGACGCCAAGAGGCGAGGGTGTCGGGCAACTCGTGCTCGGTGTAGCCGAGCATGCGCTTCCATCCGGTGGAGGTGACGAGTTCGCCGGTGTCGAGGCGAAGGTCGAAAAAGCCGACGGAGGAGCGGTTCGCGACGAGTGAGAGCGCGTCCTGAAGCGGATGGCTGGGCGGGAATGGGGCCTGGGTGCCGGTTTCCGGGAGGATCACCAATGTCGCGAGCCAGGACGAGTCGTCGCCGGCGCCGGCATCGAGTCGCAGGTGATACTGGCGGGATTGCGAAAGGGGACGAATGCTCTGGGGGCGGACGGCGGCGGCATCGCGGAGCGCCTCCCATTGGATCGCGAGCATCGCCGGATCCTCGGTCGAAAACTCGAAACTGAGAAGCGAGACGAAGAGGCAGCCGCGCAATGAATCCCCCGGCCGGCCGAGGGCGGCGGCGGCGGGTGGATTTGCGAAAAGGATGCGGCCCTCGCCGTCGAGCAGGAGGACGGCGGGAGCTTCGGTCAGAAGGGCGGGAGCCATGGATGGCGTGCGCGAATGGGAATGCGTTGGGCGGCCGGCGTCCAGCGCAGGTTGCGCACAGAGGGCATGGCGGATTCGGGAGTCGGGGAAGACGGGAAATGATTCCGGAGGAAGTTTAGAGGTTTTTGACGGGCTTGGAGCACGCGCCAAACGAATGCAAAAGCCCCGAGGCTGGAGCCTCGGGGCTGGCGGGATGAGGGATGGAGCAGCGGGAGCGGCAGGGGCTGTCGGGCCGCGGCCGCCTGGTTCACGGGTTTACGGTGATGTTGTCGAAGGTGGCGGCGCAGAGGGCGCCGGTGTTGTGGCTGGTCACGGCGAGGCCGATGAGGACGTTGGTTCCCATGGTGATGGTGGCGCTGCTCATCGTGGTCCATGTCGTGCCGTCGGTGGAGCGGTAGGCGGTGAAGACGTTGCCTGCTCGTGTGACTCGGACCCAGTAGGGGGCGGTCCCGGTGAGCAGGGTGCTGGAGGAGGAGCCGCCGTTGGTGGTGGTGCGGTATTGGAGGGCCATGCCGCTGCCGGGGGTGACCATGGCCATGGCGTGGGCGGAGCCGGCGCCGGTGGTTTCCCGGATCATCACGCAGGCCTTGGCCGAGGCATTGGTGTTATCGATGGCGGTGACGCGGGCGGTGATGTCGCAGTCGCCGCTCGCGGGCAGGTAGGTGAAGCGGAAGGCGTCGGTGGCGCCCCAGATGTCGGCTCCGGCCCCGACCACAGTCGCGACCGGGGTGTCGTAGAACGAGGAACCCACGAGGTTGACCGTGCCGATGTCGGTGGTGGACCAAGCCGCCAAGGGGACGATGCCGACCTGGTCGAACGTGGCGGTGCCGAGCGTCGCGGTGGTGTGGCTGGTCACCGCGAGGCCGACATAGATGCTCGCTCCCATCGTGATGGTCTGCGGCGTGCCGCGCGTCGTCCAGGTGACGCCGTCGGAGGACGTGTAGGCGGTGAACGTGCTGCCGACGCGGGCGAGTTTCACCCAGTAAGGTGCGACCAAGCCGGCGGTGACGGCGTTGGTGGTGGTGGCACCGGCGGTGCTCCGGTATTGGAAGGCGGCTCCGTTGGAGGGGGTGATGAACATCCCGGCGTAGGCGGAATTGGCCGCGAGGGTGTCGCGGATCATGACGCCGGCTTTCAACCAAGGATCGATGGCGCTTTGGCTGGCCACGCGGGCGATGATGGCGCCGTCGCCGTCAAAGGTCTGCCACACGTAGTGGAAGGCGTCCGACGTGCCCCAGATGTCGGCGCCGGCTCCGGTGACCGTGTAAACGCCCGCGCCGTAGCTGGCGTTGCCCGAGAGGACGACGTTGCCGATGTCCTGCTGGGTCCAGAGGGCGGTGGCCGGGTCGCTGGTGGGTGTAGCCGAAGATTGGGCGGAGTTGACGCTTTCGGCGCCTTTGATCGCGGAGATGGCGTAGTAGTAGGGCGTGCCGTTGGTCAGGCCGGTGTCGAGGTAGGAGGTCGTGGTGATGGCGCCGGCCACGGTCGTGTAAGGGCCGCCCGAGGTGGTGGCGCGTTTGACGTTGTAGCCGCTCGCGCCGGAGACGGCGGTCCAGCTGAGGTAGGCTTCGGTGTTCCAGCCCGAGGCCACTAGGCCGGTGGGCGCGGGGGTCGCCGGGATGCCGCTCGTCTGGGTCGAGCCAGAGCTCTGGGCGAGGGAGCTTTGGGCGATGACGACGTAGTAGTAGGTGACGCCGTTGGTCAGGCCGGTGTCGGTGTAGCTCGTGCCGGTGACGCCGCTGGCGACCAAAGTGTAGGGGCCGCCGGCGGTGGTGGAGCGCTTGACGATGTAGCTGGTGGCGTTGGTGACGGCGGTCCAGTTGAGCGTGTTCTGGGAGTCGCCGACGGTGACGGTCACCGTGGGGTTGGTCAGGCCGGAGTAGAGCGTGGCGATCTGCGCGGCGCCAAGGACGGTGCCGTAGATGTGGAAGTCGTCGAGTTTGCCGTTCAGATACGGGTCGTTCCACTGAGATTTTCCGAGATAGTTCTGGGTGGTCGCGCCGAGGCTGGACGGGTTGAGCGTCATGGCGGTGTTTTGGCCGACTTGGACGCCGTCCACGTAGAGCGTGCCGGTCGCGCCGTTAAGGGTGACGGCGACGTGGTGCCAGCCGGCGATGGGCAAGGACGCGGCGCCGTCGATGATCTGTTCGGCGAGGGAGGGGGTGCGGATGGCGAAGCGGATCTTGCCGTTGGCCGCGTTCTGCGGCGTGAGGAACATGTAGTTGTTCGTGCCGGTGCCGAAGTCGAAGACGCGGGCCCAGTTGCTCGTCGAGTTGAGGTAAACCCAGCTGGTGAGCGTGCAGGTGGTGAGGCCGTTGACGACGCCGGCGGGCAGGGCGACGTATTGGCTGGAGGCGCTGGCGAGGTTGATCGCACCGCCGACCTGGCCGCTGGTCCGGGTGGCGCCGTTCACGAGGGTGCCGGTCCAGCCGTGGGCGGTGGAGTCGGTGGCGGTGGTGCCGCCGGCTTCGTCGAACTTCAGGTGCGCGGTGCCGTAGGTGGCGAGGGTCTGGGCGTCGGCGGTGGTGAGGGCGCCGCGGTAGATGCGGAAATCGTCGATCTTGCCGTCGAAATACGGGTCGTTCCACTGCGACTTGCCGAGGTAGTTGAACGGAGTGGGCGGCAATTGGGCCGGAGACATCGGCATCGACGAATTCTGGCCGACGACCTGGCCGTTGACGTAGAGGGTGGCGGTGGAACCGCTCTTGGTGACGATCACATGCGTCCATTGGCCGATGGGCAGCGCGCCGGAACCCTCGACGCCTGCTTCGCCGACACCGGTGCTGCGGGAGATGCCAAACCGTAGTTTTCCGCCGCCACTTTGAGGCGCGAGATACAGGTAGCGTTCGCTCAACCAGCGCTGATTGCCCCAGGGATCGACGCCGCCATACATGCCGTTGCCGCTGCCGAAATCGAAGATGCGGGCGTATGCGCTGGCGGTGTTTTGGTAAACCCAGGCCGAGATGCTGAAGTCCGAAAGCGAGGAGACGATCCCGGACGGGAGGCTGACATACTGACTGGACGTTTTGGTGAGATTGACGGCGTTGCCGAGCGTGCCGGCGGTCCAGGCGGGGCTGTTGACGAGGGTGCCGGTCCAGCCGTTGCCGGTGGAGTCGGCGGCGGAGGTTCCGCTGGTCTCGTCGAGCTTGAGGCGGGCGAGGAGCGAGGTGCCGATGAGGACGGAGGCTTCGTTGGAGTTGCCGGTTTCGCCGGTGGGCGTGGTGGCGGTGACGACGTAGTAGTTGGTGACGCCGGCGACGGGAGCCGGGTCGATGTAGGTGTTGGTCGTGAGGCCGGTGGCGATGGTCGTGTAGCCGCCGCCGGGGGTGGTGGAGCGCTTGACGTTGTAGCCGGTGGCGTAGGCGGAGCCCCACCAGGAGAGCTGGGGTTGGTTGCCATTGCCCACGATGGAGAGGGCGCTCGGATTCGCGCCGGTAGCGATGGGCGGAAGCGCGGCGGTCAACGCGTCCCAGCCGGGGGAGTCGCCGTTCCAGCTCCAATAGGTGCCGTTCTGGTCGACAATGGTCTTGGTGTAAGGAGCGGCGAGGCCCTTGCGGTTGACGTAATGGTTATACAGGGTGGCCCAACCGGGGCGGCTGGTCGCGCCCCGGGATTGCGAGCCGGGGGCGGTCATCAGCCAGTTCTCCTCGGCGTAAGGGGTGAAGGGAACGTCCTGCATGAGGTTGTATTTGGCGGTGTATTCCGCGAGGGAGAGCACGCGGTTGTTTGCATAGCCGAAGAGATCGACGCCCTGGTTCCAGGCCATCTGGCAGAGGGTGGCGAGTTCGGCGACGTTGAGGGAGGCGTGGCCCTGGTCGCGGCCGATTTCCTGGCCCTGGCCGAGGTAGCCGGGGTGGATGAAGTTGACGGTGCGGTCGATGCAGCCGTTGCCCCGACCGCCGTAGAAATAATCGAGGGCTTCGGTGGTCAGCGCCGTGTTGTCGCAGAGGACGCCGATGGCATACATGCTGTTGAGCGCGCAGAGATCCCAATTGGCCCAGTAGTGGTCGTCGGAGGTGCCGTTGTGGCGGGTGAGGAAGTCGTGCGCGAGCGGGTAAAAGACGTTGTAGATCATCGTCTGGAACTGGGCGATGTCGGCCGGCTGCCAGGCGGAATAGCTGCGCATGATTTCGGCGGCGGCGGCGAATTGGTAGGCGTAGAGCTCGGTGAGCAGGACGTTCGTGTCACCCTCCACGCCGGTGAGCGTGTAGGCCCAGGAGTTGAGGAGGCTGACGGCCTGGTCGGCGTAAGCGGTGTCGCCCGTGATTTTCCAGTAGAGGGCGCTGCCATAGGCCACCGCGATGTCGTTATACAGGATGCTGGTGTTGTTGAAGGAGCCACGCGTGATGGTCGCCTGGGCGTGGGAGCCCCAGCTGCCGGGGGCGGACATCCAGCTCGCATCGAGCGCGTTGAAGTTGGAGAGCCACGGCTCCAGACCGAGGGCGACCTTGGTGCGCATGCGCTCGAAGTCGGCCTCGGTGTTGAGCAGGCCGGGGTGGACGAAGGCGCCGGCGGCGGGCGGGGTGTAGGCGGCGAGATCGAGCTGGAAGACTCGTTCACCGGCCTGAGTCGTGATGGTGCCGGCGGCGACTCCGTTGGCGCCGGAGGTGTAGGCGGCGCCGCCGGAGTAGGGGTTGCCGCCTGTAGCGCCGTCGCGGATACCGAGCCACTCGAAGTAGTCGGCGCCGGTGCCGAGGTCGAAGGCGTAGGTGGTGTTCGGCGCGAGGACGACGGGGGCTTTGAGCGTGAAGGTGAGGTAGGTGCCGGGGCCGTTGGCGGTGCCACCTTGGCCGGGGTTGCCGGCGCCGCCGGCGGTCGCGGTTTCCTGCGTGAGCGGGATGAAGGTCGTGCCGCTGAGGCGGCCGACGCGGAGGCGGAAGAAGGAGCCGGTGTCGTTGAGGTCGTAGCCGCCGATGTTGGGGCTGCTGGCGGTGTTGTTGGTGTAGCCCTGCAGGCGCACGGTGATGGCGCTCAACTTGTAGCCGCCGGCGTTCGAGCCGGTGGTGAAGGTCTGGCCCTGCGCGGGGCGGTCGGCCGCGACGTAGGTGGTGCCGTCGTTGGCGGCGCCGTTGTTGGGCGAGCCGTTGGCGTTGACGCCGGATCCGCCGACATTGTCGGCGTCGAAGGCGGCGCCGATCCAGTTGCTGATCGAGGCGGCGCCTCCGGCGGGAGCGGAGGTGCCGAAGGTGAGGGTGGCGGCGGAGACGGGGAACGCGAGGGAGGCGAGCGTGCAGGCGCACGCGAGGGCGCGGAGGCGCCGCGGAGGCGGGAGGGAGCAAAGCATGGGGCGGGGCGGCGCGGACGGCGCCGGGTCGGGGGTTGCGTCGGTGGGACGGGGGGAACCTCCGATTATGCGAGGCAGGATGACACGGAAAGCGGCGCGCCGTGTTAATCGTAACACCCTGGAGCGGTCCTCCGCGGCTGTCCGCGGTCCGCGATGGGAAATAAAAAACGCGCCCCCGACGAAGGGGCGCGTTTTTGAACGAGAGAAGCGGACGGGAGCCGGAAGCCCCCGTCATTTTACTTGGCGAGGCTCTTGCGGAGATCCTCGAGCTGGCCGGCGGAGCCGAGCAGCTTGTTGCGCGAGGCGATGAACTTCGCGTATTCGGCGATGAAGATCTTGCCCGGCGGGCGGAAGTCGAACTCGGAGGGCTTGTCGCGGAAGAACTCGCGGTGAACGCGGGTCCAGACGAGGCGGCCGTCGGTGTCGATGTTGATCTTGGTGACGCCGAGCTTGGCGGCGGGGAGGTATTCGTTGACGTCGACGCCGGAGGAGTCGGCGATCTTGCCGCCGGCGGCGTTGATGCGGGCGACCTCGTCCTGGGGAACCGAGGAAGAGCCGTGCATGACGAGCGGGAAGCCGGGGACGCGGGCCTTGATCTTCTCGAGCACGTCGAAGTGGAGGGACTGCTTGCCCTTGAACTTGAAAGCGCCGTGGGAGGTGCCGATGGCGCAGGCGAGGGAGTCGCAGCCGGTGAGCTTGATGAACTGCTCGGCCTCGGCGGGATCGGTGAGGGTGGCGTGGCCGTCCTCGACCTTGATGTCTTCCTCGACGCCCCCGAGCATGCCGAGCTCGGCCTCGACGGAGATGCCCTTGGCGTGGGCGCGCTCGACGACGCGCTTGGTGATCTCGACGTTTTTCTCGAAGGGATCGTGGGAGGCGTCGATCATGACGGAGCTGAAGAAGCCCGAGTCAATGCAGTCGTAGCAGGTGGCCTCGTCGCCGTGGTCGAGGTGGACGGCGAAGATGGCCTCGGGGAAGATGTCGCCGGCGGCGCGGATGATCGCCTCGAGCATGCGCTTGTCGGTGTAGGAGCGGGCGCCCTTGGAGATCTGGATGATGAAGGGGGCTTGCGACTCGATGGCGCCGCGGAACAGGCCCATGGCCTGCTCGGCGTTGTTGATGTTGTAGGCGCCGATGGCGTATTTGCCGTAGGCGTGTTTGAACAGCTGGGCGGTGGTGACGATCATGGTAGGAAAATGCGCCGCGGTGGTGTCGTGACGCTTAAGCGGTCACGGTAGGGAGCGCGGAAAGTCACCCGCAAGGGCAATTTCCGCGCGGTCCTTGGCCTAGTGGCATCGGAGTTTGCCGGATAAGCGGACGCGGTGGCCTGCGGGCCGGCGCGGGTTGCTCAGAGGTTTTTGATCAGCACCTTCGGATTTCGGCCGCTGTCGGCGTAGGTCTTGAGGCGGGCTTCGGGCAGGGCGGCGGGGGTCGTTTCCTCGAAGTTCATCACCGAGGTGAAGAAGCTGTAGCTTTGCGTGGAGAGGGCGATGACTTGCGTGGCGCCCTTGTCCTTGGCGCGGAGGCAGGCGTATTCGATGAGCTTACGCCCGATGCCTCGATTTTGATAGAAAGGCAGGACGTAAAGGGAGCCGATCTCGGCGAGTTGCGGTTTGTCGGCGTAAAACGCGAGGGTGACGCAGGCGATGATGTTCTCGTCGATTTCGAAGACGTAGAACTGGTCGATGTGTTTCTCGATCGTGGCCTGCGTGCGGTGGAGGAGTTCCTCGCGTTTCACGGCGGCGCGCGTGAGATTGTAGATCATGCGCACGTCGGCGCGGCGGGCCTGACGGATCTGCTGGTAGTCGTTCGCGTAGATCAGCGTGCCGACGCCTTCGTTGGAGAAAATCTCGTTGAGCAGGCCGTCGAAGATGCGGCCGTCGACCAAGTGGACGCGCGCGACGCCGGTCTCGAGGGCGCGGATGGCGTTTTGCGCCTTGCTCAGAGCGACGGGAGCGATGGAGGCGGGGTTTTCCTTCAGGATGGCGCGGAGTCGCTCGACGGGGAGATCGCGCTTGATCTCGCCGTTGATTTCGAGGCCGGCGAGGGCGCTGAGATAGATGACCTTCGAAGCGCCGAGCGCCTCTCCGACCTCGGCGGCGAGGAGGTCGGAGTTCACGCGGTAGGAGTGCCCCTCGGGACCGTAACCGATCGGCTGAATGATCGGGACGATGTCACGCTCTATAAGGTGGGTGAGGAAATCTTTGTCGATGCGGTCGACGCGGCCGGTGAAGTGGTGTTC
>CBIHRE010000195.1:0-8609 GCA_966212385.1 uncultured Akkermansia sp.
CTTTGGTCGGACCAAGCTTTCCCATCAGGGCATTGAACAAAAGCTTCTCAACGTCGCTGCCATTTGCGGTATCCGTCGGCGTGGCCGTATTCGTCGACCCCCCGAGCTGAGGATAGTCGCCATACTGGCGTTTATAACTCTCCAACGCCTGCGCCAAGGCTGCTAACTCTGTCCGAGCCTGCGCCTTCCGAGAGTTCTCCTGAACCCCGCCTATAACGCCAAAAGTGATCCCGGCCAAGATGCCGATGATCGCTATGACGGTCAGCAGTTCGATGAGCGTAAACGCCTTGCGAGCATCTCGCCCGCCGGAAATGAGAGGGGAACTCATAGGGGGAAGGGTTCAGGGTTGAAAGCCCGTCTTTGAGACGCAACGGGAATCTCCCGCGTTCCTTTCTTCAACCGGGAATTTTACTTGGATCGAAGTATGGCCCGTCGGAATGAGCGTTTCGCCTGTTAGCCCACGGACAGCAGCTCGATCTCGAAAACCAAGGTCGCGTCGGGCGGGATAAGCTCGGGATAGCCGCCGCGGCCGTAGGCCAGCTCAGGCGGGATCGTGAGCCGCACCTTGTCTCCTACCACCATCTGCGCCACGCCCATGTCCCATCCGCCGATCACCTGCCGCGCGCCAAGCACGAATTGAAAGGGCTCTTTGCGGTCCACCGAGCTGTCGAACTTTTCGCCGGTCGTCAGCCAGCCGGTGTAGTGCACGGTGACGAGTCGCCCCTTTTTCGGCGCCTTACCCGAGCCGGAGACGAGTTTTTCGATCAGAAGAGGCACGTTGGAGCGGGGAGCTTGGAGCAATGAGCAGGGAGGCGAAATAGTCGGCACGAGTCAGGCTGAGGCCGGCACGACGGCGCCCTGTTTCAGGGAGAACAGCCACTTGTCGATCTTGTTGGCCGTGATAACGCCGTAGTTGATCGTGCCCAGCCATCCGGACATGATGATGCCAACACTGCCGGCGTGGAAAAGGCCGGGAAGTTTGTCCGAGAGGTTCATCGAGACTGGCAGGCCCTCGAACTTGGTGCCGAAACTCGTGCCGGCCCAGTGCGTGGTGTAGCGCTCGATCGTGCGGGGCGTCGCCGCCTCCATCCAGTCGATTTTCGAGCGCACGTCGGGGATGTATTTCTCCAGCGCGACCAAGCTCTCCTCGATCATGCGCCGCTTGTGCTCCTCGTAGGTCGCGTCGTCCATCGACTTCCAATCCTCGTAATGGCCGTTGAGCGACGCGACCACGGTATAGCGATCCGAGCCGGGGCGGGTGTCGGGATAATAAACCGAAAACGTGCGACTGGTGGTGCGCAGGCCCTTCAGCTCCTCCGGGCTGTAGGCGGGGGCGTCCGAAGTGAAGACAAGGTCGCCGATGTGCGGGATGCTCTCGCCCTTGCGGATGCCGAAATAGACCTGGCAGGAGCTGGAGTTAATCCGGACCGCCTCGGCCTGCTTCACAAACTCGGGCGCGAAATTTTCGGCGCCGGCGAGGCGGAAGATGGTGTTCTTGATGTTCGCGTTGGAGAGCACCGCCTTCGCGCGGATGATGCGGCCGTTGTTCGCCACGATGCCGCAGGCGACCTTGCGGCCGTCGCGCTCATCCACGAGTATTCGCTCCACCAATACCCGTTTGCGCAGCTCCACGCCGTTTTTCTTCAGCTCGGCGCACATCTTCTCGATCAACAGGTCGGATCCGCCTTGGAAAGTGTAGACGCCGGCCCCCATGAAGTTGCTGAACACGATGCCGAAGGTGATGGCGGGATCGTCGAAGGTGGAGCCGTTGGCATACGAGATCGGCTCCATGAGCAGGCGCCACACATCGGGCCGGTCGGGGAAAAAGCGCGCGAACATCTGCCCCGTGGTCTCGGGGTTGTTGTCGTAATAATTCATCTGCCGCAGGTGGTCGTAGAACGACTCCACCTGCTCGCGGGGCAGCTTGAACTGCTCCACCAGGACGCGCGTGTAGTCTTCGCGGGTGAAAGTCGTCCAGACGTCCATCTGGGGGTTCACGAAACGCACGTCCTTCAACTGATGGATCGAATCGGCGATCTCCTTCGTCCAATAGCGGCGGCAGCTCTTGATCATGCCGCTGGGGAAGCCGTGCAAGGAGATGTCGAAGATGTGGCCGCCCTTGCGCGTGAACCAGGTCGCGAGCCCCCCGAACTGGTAGTGGTGCTCGAGCAAGAGAACCTTGTGCCCGGCCTTCGCGAGGACGTTCGCGCCCGTGAGGCCGCCGAGGCCGGAACCGATCACGATCACGTCATATTCGTCTGCGACACCTTTGAGCCAGTCGTAAGCCATGGGGAAAAGCCGGCCAACAAAAGCCCGGCGCCCCCCGGGTGCAAGCACGCGCAGGGCGGCGGTGCGGCGACTCCCTCCCTCCCCGGCTCCGCGCCGCGCCCGGCCTCTTTTTTCTGGCTCCCCGCTCCCCGCTCCCTTCTCCCTGCTACCCGCATGCCGCTCATCCCTATCGAGGATAACTTCAACGACGTCATCGCCAAGGCCCAGCGCGGCTACGGTATCACGGACGCCGATCTTGCCGCCCGCGCCGAAGTCTCCGCCGAGGATCTCGCGGCCGTGAAAGCCGGGGAGCCCCGTCTCGCCGTGATCCGCCGCCTGGCCCGCCACCTCCAGCTTTCGCCGGACGCCCTCGAGGTCCTCGCAAAAAAGGAGGCCTATCCCCGCGCCCCCGTGTTTCCGCGCGGCTTCGCCCTGTTCAACACCCGCCACGAGGACATGACGGTGAACAACTACCTCGTCTGGGACGACAAGACCCGCGACGCGGCGGTGATCGACACCGGCGCCGACGCCTCGGAGCTGCTCGACATCGTATCGGCAAACCGAATACGCGTGAAACAGGTGCTGCTCACCCACACCCATGAGGATCATGTCGCCGCGCTGGCCAACATCGTCGACGCCACCCGCGCCGAGGTGTGGTCGCACGAACGGGAGCCGCTCGATTTTCCCGGAGCCAAGACCTTCGCCGACTACGCCTACTTCCACCTCGGCGTCATCGCCATCAAGTGCCTCCCCACCTGGGGACACTCGCCCGGCCAGACCACCTTTTACGTGCAGGGCCTCAGCTGGCCGCTCGCGCTCTGCGGCGACTCGCTTTTCTCCGCTTCGGTAGGCGGCAGCCCCACGCATTTCCGCGAGCAGATTAAAAACACCCGGGCCCGGATCTTCAGCTTGCCGAAAGATACCGTCATCGGCCCCGGTCACGGCCCGCTGACCACCCTTGCCCACGAGCGAAAATACAATCCGTTCTTCGCGCCCGACCGCCTCGCGCCGCCCGCCCCGCCGGCCGAGGAAAGCAGGCCGGAGACCGGTCCCGGCGCAGCCAAAGCCGACTCCAAACCGGGTGCCCCCAAGAAAGCCGGCCCGCGCGGCGCGGCAGGGGGCAAGCCCGGCGGCCCCTCGTCGTTTCACGCGCGGCGCAAACGCTAAGACAAGCGTCCCGCCGCAGTCTGTCTTTCATTCACGATAGAGGTCGGACGCGCCTCCGCGTTCGACAAGCGTTTCCCCTGCACCGCCATTATGTCGACCTCCTCCACCGCGCCCCTTTCCCCCGCTTCCTCCCATAACATCGCATTTGCCGGCGTCGGCCGCATGGGAGCAAACATGGCGCGCAGGCTGGCCGAGTGCGGTCACCGCATTTCCGCCGTTTACGACGCCCATGCCCTCACCGCCGAGTCCCTCGCGTCGGAGCTCGGTTGCCGCCGCGCGTCGCGCCTGGCCGAACTCGCGACCGAGGCCGAGATCATCTTCACCGTCGTCAGCGACGACGAGGCGCAACTCGCGATCTTCGCGGAGCCGAATGGCGACGGCGATTCGCTGCTGGCCGCTCCCGGCGGCGTAAAGGGAAAGACCTTCATCAATTGCGCCACCCTCGCGCCTTCCACCCATGTCGAAGTCGCCCGCCGGGCGGCGGCGTCGGGCGCGGACACCATCGAGGCCTGCATGGCATCGTCCATCCCGCAAGCGAGGGCCGGCACGCTCTACCTCATGTGCGCCGGCGAAACGTCGGTTTTCCAACGGCACGAGCCGCTGCTCCGGCAGCTTTCGACCGCGCTTCGGCATGTCGGTCCCGCCGGGCGCGCGGCGCAGGTCAAGGCGCTGGTAAACATGGTCATGAACATCAACACCGCCGCGCTCGCCGAAGGTCTCGGTCTTGGGCAAGCGCTCGGGCTCGACCTCGACACGCTTCGTGAAATCTTCGCGCAGACCGGCGCCAACTCCCAAGTCCTCAAGACCGACGGCGAGGACATGCAAAACCGCGCCCACGATTGCTTCTTCTCCGCCGCTCACGCCGCCAAAGACTCCACCATCGCCTGGCGTCTGGGTTGCCAAAGCGGCCTTCAACTTCCTTTGGCCGCCGCGACGAAGCTTCAATACGACACGCTGGTCGCCCTCGGCCTCGGGCATCTCGACAAATCCGCGGTCGCGGAACTCACCTTCAAAGGTCGGCACGCCTAAAAGTCCCGAAGGTTTTTTCGCGCACCCCCAAAGACACCCCCGATGTGCCATCGCGCTTCGCGGGGCGCGCCATTTTCACCTAGCCATCACATAATTACACCGCCTTTGCGTTAGACTCCGCCGTGCGGGTGCGCCAATTTTCGGCGCATGCAGGTCTCCATTCGTCGGCAAACGCTCATGATCCTCGGGCTCGCGGCGAGCCTCACCGTGGCCCTTATTGTCATCGCGACCGACGACGAACTGCGCGAGCGCCTCGGCACCACTTACTGGGTTATCGGACTCGCCCTCATCGGCGCGATCCTGCTCGTGCTCGCCGGCTACGTCTTCGACCGGACGCTCATCGCCAAGATCAAGGAAATCAACCAACAGGCCGCCTCCGCGCGCAGCGCCGCGCCCGAGGACAAGGATGGCGGACACTCGGCCGACGATCCGGACGAAATCATGGGCCTGGCCCGCAAGATCGAGCAGATGGCGCGTAGCCTTCAGCAGACGGAGGCCAGCTATCGCGCGATCGTCGAGGATCAGGCCGACTTGATCTGCCGCTACAAATCCGACGGCCGGCTCACTTTCGCCAACGGCGCCTACGCACGGTTTTTCGGCCGCAAGCGCCAGGATCTCGCCGGTCAGCCGTGGTCTGTTCTCGCCTCCGGCCTCACGCCTTGGCGGGTGCTCGACGCTTGGCCGGAAAGCGCGACCTTCGAAACCGCGCTCACCGATGCCGACGGCCGCGCCTGCGTGGTCCAATGGACGCACCGTGCCATCAAGGATCGCGACGGCCAGCTCATCGAATACCAAGCGGTCGGCCACGACATCTCCGTGCGCAAGCAAGCCGAGCTCGCGCTGCGCGACGCCAAGGAGGCCGCCGAGTCCGCCGACCGCGCCAAGAGCGAGTTTCTCGCCATCGTCAGCCATGAGATCCGGACCCCGATCAACGGAATCATCGGATTCTCACGCCTGCTGCGTGAAACTCCGCTCAGTCACGATCAGCTCGGCCACGTGGAAACGATCCAACGCTGCGGCTTGACCTTGGAAACGCTCGTTTCGGACATCCTCGATCTTTCGAAAATCGAAGCCGGACGCCTCGAGATCATCCCCGGTCCCTTCTCCGTGCGCGACTGCGTCGACGACATCACGCGGCTCTTCCAAGATTCGGCGCGCCGAGCGGGCCTCAGCCTCTCCACCGAGATCGAACCCGGCGTTCCGCCGATCCTCCTCGGCGACCAAAACCGCCTCCGCCAGATCCTCACAAACCTCGTCGGCAACGCGGTCAAATTCACCGAGCAAGGCGGCGTGACCATTCGCCTCCGCGGCGGTCTGCATGATCCGAGCGACGATGCGCAGGATGGCGATGAGCGTCCCTACACGCTCATTGGCGAGGTGATCGACACGGGAGTCGGCATACCCGACGACCAACTGCCGCGCCTCTTCCGTGCTTTCAGTCAGCTCGATACCTCCAGCACTCGCCGCCACGGAGGCACCGGCCTTGGCCTTATCATCTCCACACGGCTCTGCGAGCTCATGCAAGGCCACATCGACGTGGAAAGCTCCCCCGGACGCGGATCGACTTTCCGCTTCGAAGTTCGCATGGCCAGTTACAAGGGCGACTCCCAGATCCCCTTCCCCAAGGCAGCCCCGGCACCCCGCCTCGGCGCGCTGCGCCCGGTGTGATCTGCGAGCCCTCCTGCGGCGTCGATCAGCGACCCGAGCCGCATAGCCATGACCAAAACCGTTCAACAAAAAGCCCGGACGAATTGTCCGGGCTTTTTGTTGAACGGCGAAGAACGCCGGTAAAATGACGGGGCGCATCCGCCCCGCCCGCTTACTTGGCGAAAAGCGAATCGATGTTGTCGCTCTCCACCTCGACGTCGGCGAACAGCCACGAGGAGAGGTAGCGCTCGGCGCAAGAAGGGATGATCGCGACGATCGTCTTGCCCTTGTTCTCGGGGCGCTTGGCCAGCTCGAGGGCGGCCCACACGGCGGCTCCCGACGAGATGCCGACGGGGATACCGTCCTGCGTGCTCACCTGCTTCGAGATCGGGCCGGAATCGGCCTCCTTCACCTGGATGATTTCGTCGATGATCTTGGTGTTGAGCACGGCGGGCACGAAACCGGCGCCGATGCCCTGCAACTTATGGGGGCCAGGCTGGCCGCCCGAAAGCACCGGAGAACCGGCGGGCTCCACCGCGACCATCTTGATACCGGGCTTTTTGGCCTTCAGCACCTCGCCGACGCCGGTGATGGTGCCGCCCGTGCCGACGCCCGAAACCACGATGTCGACCGCGCCATCGGTATCGCGCCAGATTTCCTCGGCGGTGGTCTTGCGGTGAACCGCGGGATTATCCGGGTTGGCAAATTGTTGAAGGATGACGCTGTTCGGGATCTTGGCGTTCAGCTCCTCGGCCTTCGCGATCGCGCCCTTCATGCCCTTCGGCCCCTCGGTCAGAACCAGTTTGGCACCGAGAATCTTGAGGAGCTTGCGGCGCTCCAAGGACATCGTCTCCGGCATCGTCAGGATGAGCTTGAGGCCCTTGGCCGCGGCCACGAAAGCCAACGCAATGCCCGTGTTGCCCGAAGTAGGCTCGATCAAAATGGTGTCTTTATTGATGCGCCCCGACTTAAGCGCTTCCTCGATCATCGCGTTGCCGTTGCGGTCCTTTACGCTCGAAAGCGGATTAAAGAATTCCAATTTCAGCAAAACGTCCGCCTGCGCACCGTGAGCGGCAGCCGTGCGGTTCAGACGCACGAGCGGCGTGTTACCAATCGTCTCGGTGATGTTGTTATAGATACGAGCCATGTTTGGTTTGTGGGTTAACTTACCTAAGATTAAACGTCAGGAGCCCTCCGGTGGCAAATGCGAAGTGATCCATCCCCCGCGATTTTGCGCAGAGCAGGACCAAAATCAATCGCACAAACTAGAAATGTTAGTTGACCCTAATTTTTATTGAGTCAACGTGCTCCCATGCGCCCTCGCTCGCTCGCTCTTCTCTCCTTCATCTCCGTCATCGTGGTTTCCCTTCTCGGCCCAGCTTCCCTCGGCGCGACCGAGAGCACCCGGCCTCCGGCAAAACGTATTCGCGTTATCACTACATTTACCATCCTCGCGGACATGGCCCGAAATGTTGCGGGAGACGCGGCGGACGTGGCCTCGCTCACCAAACCCGGCGCCGAAATCCACGGCTACGAGCCCACCCCGCAGGACATCGTTCGCGCCAGCAACGCCGACCTCGTGCTCTGGAACGGGCTCAACCTCGAGGTCTGGTTCGAGAAATTTTTCTCCAACGTCAAAAACGTGCCGTCCGTCGTCCTGACGTCCGGCATCGAGCCGATGTCCATCACCGAGGGCCCCTACACCGGAAAGGCCAACCCTCACGCGTGGATGTCCCCGGCCAACGCGCTTCGCTACGTCGAAAACATCCGCGCCGCCCTCGCAAAGGCCGATCCCGCCAACGCCGCCGTCTACGCCGCGAACGCCGCCGCCTACGCGGAAAAAATCCGCGCCTTGGACGCCCCGATCCGCGAGCAACTCGCCCGCATTCCCGAGAACCAGCGCACGCTGGTCACCAGCGAGGGAGCCTTCTCGTATCTGTGCCGCGACTACGGCCTGAAGCAGCTCTACCTCTGGCCGATCAACGCCGACGCGCAAGGCACGCCCAAGCAGGTCCGCGCCGTCATCGACGCCGTCCGCAAGGACAAGCTCCCCGTCGTCTTCAGCGAAAGCACCATCAGCCCCAAGCCCGCGCGCCAGGTCGCCCGCGAGACCGGCGCCCGCTACGGCGGCGTGCTCTACGTCGACTCCCTCACCGATGCCGACGGTCCGGCGCCCACCTACCTCGCGCTGCTCGAGCTCAATGCCCGCACCATCGTCGCCGGCTTCCTCGGCGCTGAAACCAAATAACCCGCGGCCCACCCGCGCGTCCCGCCGCCCTCGCCCCGCTGTTCCGTCTATGCTCCGCCCGCCTCCCCAAGGCCTTCCGGCCCTCGCCGCCCTCGCCTCGCTCGTCGCCACTTTCCCCGCCCGCGCCGAGGATAAGTCCGCCCGCACCTTCCTCGACCCCACTCCGCGCGACCAGATGCGCGAGCTCAGCACCGACCGCCCCGACCAGACCGAGAGCCCGGTGGCGATGACGGGGCCGTAGATGCGCGCG
>CBIHRE010000196.1:0-8601 GCA_966212385.1 uncultured Akkermansia sp.
CCAGCCGCGAACGCTTTCAACTGATCGCCGGCGCCACCAGCGACGCGATCTGGGACTGGGATTTCGCCGCCGGCACCATCTGGTGGAACGACGCCTTCTACACGCGCTTCGGCTACTCTTCCGCCGAGTTCGACACCCGCTTCGACACCTGGGCCGCGGCCATCCACCCCGACGACCGCGAGCGCGTCGTGAAAAGCCTCGAGCGCTCGCGCGATCAAGGCCGGGAATTCTGGCGCGAGGAATATCGCTTTCGCCGCGCCGACGGCACCTACGCCACCGTCATCGACCGAGGCCGCGTGCTGCGCGATCAGACCGGCAAACCCCATCGGATGGTGGGCGGCATGACGGACATCACCGAGCAAAGCCGTCTTCAGGCCCAGTTCCTCCGCGCCCAGCGCCTCGAAAGCATCGGCACTCTCGCCGGCGGCATCGCGCATGATCTGAACAACATGCTGGCGCCGATCCTCCTCGCGCTCGATCTCCTCCGCCTGCACCAGCCCGGCCCCGAAGCCAAACGCCTCATCGCCACGATCGAAACCAGCGCGCAACGCAGCGCCGAGCTCGTGCGCCAGGTGCTCACCTTCGCCCGCGGGATCGAGGGACGCCGCCAACCGCTGCAAATTCGCCACCTCATCAAGGAGGCCGCGCGCTTCGCCGCCGAAACCTTCCCGCGCAACATCACGGTCCAGACCGAGTTCGCCCCGGGCCTCTGGGCCGTCTCCGCCGATCCCACCCAGCTCAACCAAGTCCTGCTCAATCTCGCGCTCAACGCCCGCGACGCCATGCCCGCGGGCGGTAAGCTCACCTTCTCCGCCTCCAATCTTCAAATCGACGAAGCGACGGCATCCGCCACTCCCGACGCGCGCCCCGGCCCCGCCGTCGTCATCGCCGTTTCCGACACCGGGGACGGCATCGCGCCCGAGCACATCGAGCGGATTTTCGAGCCCTTCTTCACCACCAAAGACATCGGCAAAGGCACCGGCTTGGGACTCTCCACCGTCCACGCGATCGTTCGCGAACACGACGGCTTCATCACCGTGCAAAGCGCGCCGGGCCACGGCTCGGTTTTTCGCGTGCACCTGCCCGCTCAACCGGAGATCGAGGCCCCCGCGCACCATCCCGCCTCCGGCCCGGGCCCGCGTGGCGATGGGCAAACCGTGCTCGTCATCGACGACGAACCCTCGATCCGCGACCTCACCCGCCGCACGCTCCAAGCCCACGGCTATCAAGTCCTGCTCGCCGGCGACGGCGCGGAAGGCGTGGCTCTCTTCGCACAATATCGCGAACGCATCGCCCTTGTGATCACCGACCTGGTGATGCCGATCATGGACGGCCAAGCCACCATCAACGCGCTGCATCGCATCCAGCCTCAGTTGCCCATCGTCGCCGTCAGCGGACACGATCCGACAGGCCGTATCGGCCGTGACTCCAACACCTCGATCAGCGGTTTTCTCGCCAAGCCCTACACCGTCGAAGCGCTCCTCTCGGTCGTCGCCGACTGCCTGCGTCCGCCGACGAGTCCCCCGGCCGAGATCAAATAGCTCCGCATCGGGCGATACGGAGCTCATCGACGCTTCCCGCGGAAGCGTCGAAGGCGCTCGCTCGTTTTAAATTCCGGCCTTGCCCGTTTAGAGGCTCTACTTGTTTGGAATTATTCCAATTCCCTCTTGCGGCTTGGAATCATTCCAGTTGGCTGCCGGACCGATTTTCTCGCCCCCATCCCACTCGCGCATGCGCCCACGCACTTCAGAACAACCCGCCACCTTGGCCGAGCGTCTTGCCCACAGCGGCTTACGCAACACGCCTCAACGCGAGGTGATCTATCGCGCCCTGTTGGAAAAACGCGACCACCCGACCGCCGACGAGGTTTATTCCCGCGTGCGCGCCGAAATGCCTTCGATCTCCTTGGCAACGGTTTACAACTGCTTGGAGACCCTCGTGCAGTGCGATCTGGTGCGGCAGGTCAACTTCGAGCGCGGGCCGACCCGCTACTGCCCCAACCTCCGGCCGCACGCTCACTTCCACGACGAAGTAACCGGCTCCACCCACGATATCGATCTCCCCGGTGAACTCTTGGAGCGCATCCGCGCCCTCCTGCCGGCCGGCTATTCCGCCAAATCGATCGAAATCACCTTTCACGGGCAGATGCCCAAGACGCCCACGCCCTCGGCCTGATTCCACCCCGATCGCTCCGCCCCCGTCCACTTTTCCTACATCATGTCCTCCACGCTCGAAATCCGCGCCCTCCATGTCGCCCTCGCTTCGTCGCCCGACAAGCCCATCGTCAAAGGCCTCGATCTGACGATCAAGACCGGCGAAGTGCACGCCATCATGGGCCCGAACGGCACCGGCAAGTCGACCTTGTCCAAGGCCATCGCGGGCCACCCCGACTACGTCATCACCTCCGGCGACGTCCTCCTCGACGGCAAATCGATCCTCGAGATGGAGCCCGACGAGCGCGCCCGCGCCGGCCTCTTCCTCGCCTTCCAATACCCGAGCGAAATCCCCGGCGTCTCCATCGCCAACTTCCTCCGCGCCGCCGTCCAAGCCCGCCTCGCCGAGGGCGAAGAGATCGACGCCACCGCCTACTACAAGCGCCTCTACTCCAAGATGGACCTGCTCAAGATCGACCGGAAGTTCACATCCCGCTCGGTCAACGAGGGTTTCTCCGGTGGCGAAAAGAAGCGCTGCGAGATCCTCCAGATGGCGATGCTCGAGCCCAAGTTCTCCCTCATGGACGAGACCGACTCCGGCCTCGACATCGACGCGCTCCGCATCGTCGCCGAAGGCGTCAACACGCTGAAGGGCGGCGAACTCGGCGTGCTCCTCATCACCCACTACCAGCGCCTCCTCAACTACATCGTGCCCGACTACGTGCACGTCATGTATGACGGCCGCATCGTGAAATCCGGCGACAAGACCCTCGCCCTCGAGCTCGAGGCCAAGGGCTACGACTGGGTGAAGAAAGAATTCGCCTCCGCCGTCACCGCCTGACGCGCGGCGCCAAATCTCAAATTTCAAATCTCGGATTAACATGAAGCCTCCCACCGACACCCTTCCCCCGCCCGACGCCGCCGACGAGGCCGCGGCCGTCGAGAATCCCGCCGTCGGCATCGACCAGTCGCTCGGCGACTTCACCTACGACGTCAAATACGAGTTCGATGCCGGCTCCGGCCTCAACGAAAACGTGATCCGCTACATCAGCGGCGTGAAGAAGGAGGCCGACTGGATCCTCGATTTCCGTCTCAAGGCCTACCAGACCTTCCTAGACAAGCCCATGCCCACGCACTGGGCCACGAAGGACCTCGAGAACATCAACTTCGACAAGATCCGCTACTACCTCGCGCAAGGCCAGAAGCCCAAGCGCACGTGGGACGAGGTCCCCGACGACATCAAGAAGACCTTCGAGCGGCTCGGCATCCCCGAGCAGGAGCGCAAGTTCCTCGCCGGCGTCGAGGCCCAGTTCGACAGCGAAGCCGCGTATTCAAACGTCAAGGACATCGTCGCCAAGCAGGGCGTCATCTTCCTCAACTCCACCGAAGCCCTCCGCGAGCACCCGGAGATCTTCAAGAAGTGGTTCGGCAAGGTCATCCCGACCGGCGACAACAAATTCTCGGCCCTCAACAGCGCCGTGTTCTCCGGCGGCTCCTTCATCTACGTCCCGCCAGGCGTGAAGGTCGCCATGCCGCTCCAGGCCTACTTCCGCATCAACGCGGAAAACTTCGGCCAATTCGAGCGCACCCTCATCATCGCCGACGAGGGCTCCGAGGTCACCTACATGGAGGGCTGCACCGCCCCAAAGTTCTCCACCTCCACGCTCCACAGCGCCGTCGTCGAGCTCGTCGCCCTCAAGGGCGCGAAGATCCAATACATCACCGTCCAAAACTGGGCGCCCAACGTTTTCAACCTCGTCACCAAGCGCGCCATCGCGATGGAAGACGCCGAGGTGAAGTGGATCGACTGCAACATCGGCAGCCGCCTCACGATGAAGTATCCCGGCGTCGTCCTGAAAGGTAAGCGCGCCCGCGGCGAAGTCGTTTCGATCGCCCTCGCCAACGACGGCCAGCACCAGGACACCGGCGCCAAGATGATCCACGCCGCCGACGACACCACCTCGCTCATCGTGTCGAAGTCGATCAGCGTCGGCCAGGGCCGCGCCACCTACCGCGGCGTCGTCCATATCCCGAAGCATCTGAAGGGTTGCAAAAACAACACCGAGTGCGACGCGCTGCTCATCAACACCAACAGCCGCACCGACACCTACCCGGCCATCGTCGTCCGCGGCGACAGCCACGCCGTGCAGCACGAGGCCTCCGTCTCGAAGGTTTCGGAAGACATGATCTTCTACATGCAGCAGCGCGGCCTCACCGAAGCGCAGGCGATGAGCCTCGCCGTGAACGGCTTCGTCAACGACCTCGTCCGCCAGTTCCCCATGGAATACTCGGTCGAGCTCAAGCGCCTCATCGACCTCGAGATGGAAGGCTCTGTCGGCTAATCGCTCGTCGATCCGCCGAAGTTAACCACGGAGAACACAGAGAGCACGGAGGAGAAACCCTCGCATCGCGAAGCTCCTCCTCCGGCTCCCTCTCCGTGATCTCCGTGCCCTCCGTGGTTCAAAAATCCGAATTTAAAGCAATGTCCGCTCCCGCTCTTTCCGCCGACGCCGTCGCCGGCCTCGACTCCGCCCGCTTCGCCCAACACCTCTCCCAGCGCGCCTACCTGCCCGCTTGGTGGCTCGACGCGAAGAAGGCCGCCTTCAATCAATTCAACGCCCTCCCGTTGCCCGTCCGCACCGACGAAACCTGGCGTTTTTCCAACCTCAAGGGAGTCGACATCTCCGGCTTTTCCCTGCCCGAGGATCCCGCCACGCAGATCCCCAACCACACGCGCTTCCCGCAGACTGCGGAGATCGTATTCTCCAACCGCCAGATCGTCGGCCGTAGCACCGTGCCCGCCGACCTCGCCGCCAAAGGCGTCATCTTCGCGCCGCTCGACGAAGCCCTGAAGACCCACGGCGATCTCGTTCAGAAGTATTTCCAGAAGCACCCCGCCAAGCTCGGCTCCGAAAAGTTCGTCGCGCTCAACACCGCGTTCACCAGCTCCGGCGCCCTGCTCTACGTGCCCGCCGACGTCGAGGTCGCCCTGCCCTTCGTCGTCCAGCACACGCTGACCGGCAACAATGTCGCGGCCTTCCCGCACACGATCGTCGTCCTCGGCCCTCGCGCCAAGGCCACGCTGGTCGAGTTCTTCATCTCCGGCGGCGCCGCCACCGAGCGCCAGCTCGCCTCCGGCGTGAACGATCTTCACGCCGCCGAGGGCGCCCAGCTCACCTACGTCGGAGCACAACACTGGAGCCGCGAGACCCTCGCCTTCCAGGTCAACAGCATCGCCGCCGAGCGCGACGCCCGCGTCCTCTCGCTCAACCTCCACCTCGGCGGCCGCCAGGCCCGTCACGAGTCGCACAGCCGCCTCCTCGGCCCCGGCGCGCACTCCGAGATGCTCGCCCTCACCGTCGCCGACGGCGCCAAGGAGTTCGACCAGCGCACGCTCCAGACCCACGCCGCGCCGCACACCACGTCGAACCTCCTCTACAAGAACGCGCTCCTCGACACCGCGAAGACGATCTTCTCGGGCCTCATCATCGTGGAGCCCGACGCGCAGAAGACCGACGCCTACCAGAAGAACCGCAACTTGATGCTCTCCGACACCGCCGAGGCCCACAGCCTCCCCGGCCTCGAGATCCAGGCCAACGACGTGAAGTGCTCCCACGGCAGCACCTCCGCCCGCATCGACGCCGAACAGGAGTTCTACCTTCAAGCCCGCGGCATCAATCCGGTCGAAACCCGCCGCCTCTTGGTCGCCGCCTTCTTTGAGGAAGTTCTCGAAAAACTGGATAACGAGGATCTCCACGTCGCCCTCACCGGCCTCATCGCGAGCCAGTTCAAGAAATAGCCAATACGTCCGCTAACCGTGCCCTATTCGGCCCCGCCCCTTCTCGGTGGCGGGGCTTTTCGTTGCCACGCCTTTCGCGGTGCATCCGAAGCGTGCTTCGATGAAGGAGACTTCGCGCAAGCTCCGCCCGCTTTCCGGGCGCGTTATCAGCTATCGCTTTTCCCCTCACAGTTCTTTGCGTTCGAACCCATGTGTTCCCCGGCCCCTACCCGGAATCCTGCGCAACCTCGCTGGCTTGTCCCCGCGCTCGCGTGCCTTCTGCTGACCATTTTCGCCGCCCTGTGCCTCCGCACGGCGCACGACATGTCCATCACGTTTGACGAACCGGAACAGGTCGCCGTGGGCTACGCCTCACTTACAAAGCCCGGACACGGCTACTCGGTCATCAACCTTCGCCTTTCCCAGATTTGGGAAGCACTTCCCTTCCTCGCCTTCGACCCGAAACCCGAATTCCCAAGCTGGGTCACGCAAAAGGCCTTTAGCTCGCAAAATATCGGCTACGGGCGGCTGTTCTTTTTCCAAGGCGGCCGTGACGCCCAGCAAATGATCTTCGCAAGCCGCGCCATGGTGATCATCCTCGGGTTGGCACTTGGAGGCGTGATTTTCTGGTATTCGCGACGCCTGCACGGGGACCTCGCCGGGCTGCTCTCGCTCTCGCTCTACGTTTTTTGCCCGCTGGTGATAGCTCACAGCTCGCTGGCTACGACGGACATCGCCACGGCCTTGCTTTTCACTCTGTCCACCTTGGCGTTGTGGCGCCTTTTAGGACGGCCGACTCCGGTGAACTTGATTCTGGCCGGACTGGCCACCGGCGCCCTCGCGGCCACCAAAATCAGCAGCCTTTTGATCGTGCCCGTCGCGCTACTCCTCATTGCCGCGCGCTGGATCGAGCGCAAACGCGGCGCTCACAACGACGTCCTTGCTCCGGGCTGGGCGCGCATCCTGTTCAGCCTGTTCGGAGCGGCGTTGGTGTCTTGGATCGTGGTTTGGTTGATTTATGGCGGTCCCGCCGCCGCGCCGGCCGCGGAACCGCAGCCTTGGGCCGTCCACCCCACCGTCGCCGGGCGCCTGAGCATTCGGCTCATCAACCTCGCAAGGGAATGGCGCGCCCTGCCGGAAGCCTACCTGTTCGATCTGCACCAGTTCGCCCACTCGGGCGAAATTCGCAGGGCCTATTTCATGGGCCGTTACTCCATCGACGGCTGGTGGTCTTTTTTTCCCGTGGCATGGCTCGTGAAAAATCCCCTCGCTTTTCTTGCCGCGCTGGCGGCAGCCGTCGTCGTCGTTTGGCGCGTTTTTCGCACGAACCCCGGCGAACGCGGCCCCGATTGGAGCGGACTGGCTCCATTGCTCGCGCTGGCCCTCGTTTATGGCGGGGTGTCCGTGGTCGGAAATCTCAACATCGGAGCCCGGCATCTTCTTCCCTTGTTTCCCCCGGCCTTGATCCTTGCCGGACTCGCCCCCCGGTTGTTGCCCCCCAAGCCGCGCCATCGCGCCGCGCTCGTCGGCGCCCTCGCCGCCTGCGCCGCTTTGGAAACCGCCGTCGCGTCGCCTCACTATCTTGGCTTTTTCAACGCGCTCGCGGGGGGCTCGGAAAACGGACGCCACCTGATGGTCGACAGTTCCACCGACTGGGGGGAGTCGCTCCCTCTCGTGAAGCAATGGATGGAAAGCCGAAAGGCACGGCCCCGACAAAGCCCTTCGGCGTCTCCGGTGTATCTCTCGTGCTTCGCGAACACCGACTATGCCTATTACGGTTTGGACGACCGGACCGTCGTTCCGCTTCCGCAGTATTACGATGACCGCCAGACCAGGTTTTATCGACTTCTCCCCGGCTCCTACGTGATCAGCGCGACGATGCTCTCCTGTGTCTACAACGGGATAGCCATGGGCCCGTGGCGCCCCAGCCTCGAAAAAGCCTACCAGGAAAACCTGCTGCACATGGCCGAATTGCAGCCCGCGCTCCAATCGCCCGCCGGGCTGGAGGCGTTGTTCGCCCGCGACGGACGCGACGTATGGCTAAAACGAATACGCGACTTCGATTACCTGCGCTTCGGCAGGCTCTGCGCGCGCCTGCGACAACGCGAGCCCGACGAGCACATCGGCCCCGGCATGCTCGTCTTCGAAGTCACGATCGAGGATCTTCAATCGGCGCTCGCCGGCCCGCCGCCCGAGCTGCTCCCCGACGGAGCCATCAAAGGCACGAAGCGCTTCGCCGACGACGACCTGGACTTCATCAAATAAGGGAATGGAGGCCTCACGCTTCGCTCAGTTGTCGATCCGCGTCCAGCGATCGCCGCGAGCCACGATGTCGGCCTGCGTGATCCTCGCGACGTGCCCGTCGCCATAGGACATATGCGCCCACCCGGAGTGTCGGTCCTTGGCCGGATCGGTCAGGATCGGGGTGACATAAGTCGTCAAGCCGCCGGGGCCGATCAACGCGTAGCCATTGGGCGGGGTCGCGGTGAGATCGATATCCACCATCAGCATGAACTGGCTCGGATTGCGGACCCTGCCAAAGGGCACCGCATCCAGCGGAGCCGGGGTCGTGCCGCTGACATAAGGCCGGTTCATGAAATAGCTCGGCCCGGAATTGCCGTCCGTGCGAGCCGGGCAGTTTCGCAGCGTGCCGATCGTCGTCCCGGTGAC
>CBIHRE010000197.1:0-8595 GCA_966212385.1 uncultured Akkermansia sp.
CTCGCCGGCGCCGGCGTAGGCCGCGCGCTCGAGGGCGTATCGATCACTCAACTACCCGGCCGGCGCATCCGCGTCACCAGCCCCGCCGTCTGCCGCGCCGCCGGCCTCATTCCCGCCGACCGCGCCCGCCTCGAGCCCGACGGCCGCCTCGTCCTGCTTGGCCGCGCCGGCCGCATGATCAAGATCGGCGGCCGCCGCCTCGACCTCGGCGACCTCGAGGCCGCGCTCCGCCGCCTGCCCGGCATCGTCGACGCCTTCGCCGCGCCCCACCCCGACGACCCCGAGCAACTCGCCGCAGTCCTCGCCACCACGCTCGCCCCGCTCCCCTTGCGCGCGCTCCTGCGCCAGCACCTCGCGCCGTGGAAAATCCCGCGCCGCCTCGTCGCCGTGCCCGCCTTCCCCCTCACGCCGCGCGGCAAACCCGACGCCGCCGCGCTGCGCGCCCTGCTCCGGCGATGAACCGCGCTTCACCCGTGCCCGTCTCCCCCGCCACGGCGCATCCGCCCGGATTCACTCTGCGCGCCCTGCATCGTCGCACCCGCGTCGACACCTGGCTCAAGGCATTCGGCACCGCGGTCGGCATGAGCGCCTTTTTCATCGGCTATTTCGCACTGCTCCGCTCGCCGGCCTTTCCGCTCTTCATCATGCCGCGGACCTGGCTCGACCACGCGCTGCCCTTCCAGCCGTGGGCGCTCCTTCCCTACGCATCCCTCTGGCTCTACATCGCGCTCGTCCCCGCCTTCCTCGTGGATCGACGTCAGCTCTGGAGCTTCGCCTTCGGCTGCCTCGGCCTGAGCCTGGCGGGCTACGCGGTCTTCTATTTTTACCCCACGGCGATCCCCGCGCCCGACGTCGACTGGAGCCACTATCCAAGCTTCCGCTTCCTCAAAAACGCCGATCTCTCCGGCAACGCCTGTCCCTCCCTTCACGTCGCCTTCGCCGTCTTCACCGCCCTCTGGTTCGAGCGCATCATCCCTTCGCTCGGCGGCGGCCGAGTCGCCCGCGCGGCCAACTTCTCCTGGGCCGCGCTGATCGCCTACTCGACGCTCGGCACCCGGCAACACGTCGCGCTCGACGTCTTCTGGGGTGGCGCGCTCGGCGCCTGGGCCGCGTCTCTCAACTTCCTTTTCACGCCCTGCCGCGAGAACCCTTGTGCCACGCCCGGCCCGCTCTTCGGCGCCGTCGTGGTCATCAAACTCTGCGCCATCTTTCTCTGGACCTCGGGCGTGCCCCTCGGCTGGTGCCTCGCGCTTTTCTTCTCCGCCGGCGCGCTCGTGCTCTGGCACCTCTTCGCCCCCGGCGCGCAAGGCCTCGTGCGGGTCTTCACCCGCTTTACCCCCTCCGCCCCCGGAGCCCGCGAAGTCTGGCTCACGATCGACGACGGCCCCGACCCCGACGATACCCCGCGCATCCTCGACCTGCTCGACCAACACCAGGCCCGCGCCACCTTCTTCCTCGTCGGCGAACGCGCCGCCCGCCACCCCGCGCTCGTCGCCGAAATCGTCCGCCGCGGTCACGAAGTCGGGCACCACACGCGCACCCATCCGCTTGGCGGCCTGCACGCCCACTCGCCGGCTCGGCTCTCCGCCGAACTCGACGCGGATTTCGGCTCCGCCCCGCGTCCGTCGCGTTTCCGCCCCCCGGTCGGCATCAAGAACCTCTTCCTCGCCCGCGCTCTCGCCAGCCGTGGCCTCGATTGCATCGGTTGGTCGATCCGCAGCCACGACAGCTTCGCGCGCGATCCCGCCACCGTCGCTTCGCACGTGCTCCGCCGCCTGCGCCCCGGCGCCATCATCCTCATGCACGAGGGGCCCTTCCTCCGGCCCCAGGTCCGCGTCGAAGCCATCCGCCTCGTGCTCGATCAGGCAAGCGCACGCGGCTACCGTTTCATCGTTCCCCGCGCCGCGAGTCTCGTCTGACCGGCCGCGCGGCAAGCGCGCAGACAGACCCGCGTGTCACTCGATCACCGTCGCCTCGATCTCGAGCTTTAGCGCCGCCCGGCAGATGTCGCTGTGCAGCCAGCAAACGCGGTCCCCGGCCCTGAGCAGGCGCGACTCCAACGCCGCCCGCACCTCCTCCAGATCCGCGGCATGGCGAAGATAGATTTTGAAATGCCGCTCCGTCACCCGCCCCGCGCCTAGATCCTCGCCCAGACCGCACACGCCGGAGATTAGCCGCAGGTTGTCGAGCGTGCAGTCGATCTGTCCCGCCAGACTCTCCTGCGCGACGGTCGCGTGACCTTTGATCGCGGCCGTCCCCGACACGAAGGTGTATCGCCGTCCGTTCACCTCCACCTGCCCCGCGCGGGAAAAACTCGGCGAACGTGGCCCATGCTCCGGCGGATACTCGTAGGCCGGCACCTGCTCGGGATTCTCGAAGCGCCGCGGCGCGGTCGACGCCGCCGCGAACAACACCGCCAAGCGCCCCGCCACGCCCCCCACCGCCGAGGCCGCCGGCGGCACCTCTCTCTCCGGTGCCGACTCCAAGGCCTGCGCACGCCCCCGGCAAAACACCCGGTAGTTTTCCAGCCCCTCGGGCGAAGCCTCGTTTATCTGCGGCACGTAGTTCCAGATCCGGGCGAGCGAGCGCCCGCGCGCCCGCGTCAGCCGCAGCATCTCGGAATAAAGATCTCGGGTCTTCGCTCCCAGATCGGGACCGGCTTCACCGACCCAAAAACCCAGCAGCCAATCGCCCTTCGCGAAGAGCGAAAACCCGCCCTCGGTCCCGAAGGCCGACGCGTCGTTGAACAAAGTCTCTTCCTCCGCGCCACCCAAAACCGGCATGGCCAGGCCGGAGCTATCGTCGGCCAGCCGGCCGAAACCAAAACGGAAACGAGAAAACGTCTGCGGTGAACCCATGGACCTCCTCAAAAAGGGGCGAATCGCCAATCGCGCACAAAACTAATCTCGCCCCGAGCCCGCTCTTTGCTCCCGCTCGCTAACGCTTCCGCATGACCCCGTTCCAGATCTCCGTCCTCTTTTTCTTTCAGCTCGCAGTGGTCCTGGTCGTGTGCCGGCTGGTTTCCTGGCTCGCCCGACGCGTCGGCCAACCGCCCGTCGTGGGCGAAATGATCGCCGGCGTCGCGCTCGGTCCCTCGCTTTTCGGGCTGCTCGCCCCGCAATTGCAGGCCCAGTTGTTCCCGCCCGCCTCGAAGGCGATCATCTTCTCCGGAGCCCAGCTCGGCCTGGTTCTCTACATGTTCATCGTCGGGCTGGAGTTTCGCCTCGATTTGGTGCGCACCCGGCTGCGCACCGCCCTCGCCGTGTCGTTCTCCGGCATCCTCGCGCCCTTCGCCCTCGGCTGCGCGATCGCGGTTTGGTTTCTCAAAACCGGCGGGCTCTTCGAAGCCAAGGTCGGCGCCATCCAGGCCGTGCCCTACCTCGGCGCGTCCATGGCCATCACCGCGTTTCCCATGCTCGCGCGCATCATCGTCGAGCGCGGCCTCGCCGGCACCTCGGTCGGCGCGCTCGCCCTCGCCGCCGGGGCGATCGACGACGCCGCCGCCTGGTGCGTTCTCGCCCTCGTGCTCGCCAGCTTCGCGAACGATCCCTCCATCGCCCTCATGGCCATCGGCGGCAGCGTGGCGCTGGTGGCGGTGCTGTTCACCGTCGGCCGCCGCCTGCTCGCGGCGATCTCCGCGCGCGCGGAACGCGGCCCGCGCGAGGACAACACGATGTTCGGCCTCACCCTCGTGCTGCTCATGCTCGCGGCCTGGTTCACCGACACCATCGGCATCTACGCCGTGTTCGGCGCCTTTGTCCTCGGGGCGGCATTCCCTCGCGGCCCCTTCACGGAGCGTCTCCGCGCCAGGACCGAGCCGCTCACCACCCACCTGCTCCTCCCCTTGTTTTTCATCTACTCGGGCCTCAATACCCGCTTCGATCTCGTGACCGATCCTTCGCTCTGGCTCGCCGCCGGCGTGATTCTCGCCGCCGCCGTGATCGGCAAGGCGGGCGCCTGCTACGTCGCCGCCCGTCTCTGCGGCGAAAGCCACCGCGAGGCGATGGGCGTCGGCTCGCTCATGAACGCCCGAGGCCTCATGGAGTTGATCATCCTCAACATCGGCCTCGAACGCGGCCTCATCACGCCCGCCCTTTTCTCCATCATGGTGCTCATGGCCGTCGTCACCACGCTCATGGCCACGCCGATGTTCAACCGCCTCTACGGGCGGCCTGATCCCGAATCGGCCTCCTCTTCGCTCGAGTAGCTTTTCGGCCTGTCGCAGCGGTTCGCCCGGGGGCCTTCGCGCACCCGCGGGCTCGACCGCGCACGGACCACGGGCCAGGATCGGTTCGTCCCAGCTTCTTCGGCGTTCTCCACATGCCGGGGTGGCCCGCTTCCGCCTCACTCCGGAGTCTTAATCTTTCCTTAAGACTTCGCCTGCTACCCTCCTGCCATGTCCACGCTTCGCTCCCGTCTCCTCGCCTTGGCCGTCGTCCTCGTCGCCTGCCTCGGCCTGCTCCTCTTCCTGCGCCCCGCTACCAAGCCCGCCCCCAAGCCACCTCTTCAGGTTTCAGGTCTCAGCGCTCAGCCGCCGTCTTCACCCTCCCCGGTCTCAGAATTCAACGCCCAGCCCTCCCCTTCGCCCGCTGCTCCGGCTCCCATTTCCTCGCTCCCTGCTCCTCGCTCCTTCCATCCTCCCGCCGAGCCCCGCGTCCGCCCGAGCATCCCGCGCGACTTCCCCGCCGACGCCGACCACGACCGCATCGAGGACTCCCTCGCCGCCCGTGCCTCCCGTGCCCTCGCCACCGCCTCGGCCAGCCCCTCCGGTTCCTCGGCATCCGCCGCCGCCACCACCGACCTCGACGCCCTCGTCGAGGTCGAACTCGTTTTCGACCAACAGATCACCCAGGCACAACTCGACACCTTTCTCGCCGAGGGCGGCCGCATCGCCCACGTCTTCGAGTCCGTTTCCTACGGCTGGACCGGCCGCGTCCCCCTCCGCGCCGTTCCCGGCCTCCCCGCCCGCCTCGGCGCCACCCTCCTCCAGATCGAAGAGGCCAAGCTCGCCAAGGCCTTCCTCATGCAGGCCACCCGCAACGGCCGCGCCCGCGCCGTCTGGTCCTCCACCTTCAATAGCACCACCGGCTACGACGGCTCGTCGAACATCGCCATCGCCATCCTCGATTCCGGCGTCGACCAGTCCCACACCGACCTCAGCGGCCGCCGCGTCTATTTCGCCGACTACAGCTCCGAAGCCCTCTCCACCAGCGCCGACTACAACGGCCACGGCACCCACGTCGCCGGCATCGCCACCGGCACCGGCGCCTCCGGCGGCAGCGGCTCCGCCACCTTCTACTTCTCCGAGCACGGCGACCTCTCCTCGACGACCTCGGGAAATTTCTACGCCGGCGTCCTCCCCCTCACCGCCGTCTCCACCACCTGGTCCGCCACCGCCAAGTGGAACGGCGGCGGCAGCGATAGCCTGAAGCTCGTCTACAACATCCTCGGCTCGACCTCCTTCACCATCGCCACCACCGGCTCCACCGGCACCTCCACCAGCAGCGTCTCCAGCACCTTCACGCCCAGCACCACCCGCGGCTACAGCAACGACCTTCCCAGCGTCGGCGGCAGCACCGTCTCCGACTACGTCATCAGCACCTCCGTCACCAACCACGCCGGTGTCGGCGACGGCTTTAACAAGTTCCGCGGCGTCGCCCCCGGCTGCAACTGGATCGACGCCAAGGTCGCCACCGGCGACGGCACCGCGAGCTCCACCGCCATCGCCGCCGCCCTCGATGCCATGATCACCCTCCGCGAGACCTACGACATCAAGGTCCTCAACATGAGCCTCGGCCTCACCTCCGGCACCAGCGGCACCATGCGCGCCAAGGTCAACACCGCCGTCGACAACGGCATCGTCGTCGTCGCCGCCGCCGGCAACGATGGCGCCACCAGCGGCGCCATCACCGACCCCGGCACCGCCGCCAAGGCCATCACCGTCGGCGCCGCCAACGGCAACATCGCCCTCACCAGCTACACCAGCCTCGGCGACACCGCCACGCCCTCCACCACCTCCGGCCAGGAGCAGGACTACAAGCCCGACCTCATCGCCCCCGGCGGCTCCGCCCGCTACGGCTACATCTTCTCCACCGACACCAACACCGCCGACGGCGGCTCCGGCACCACCGCCACCTTCGCCGACCAGCGCAGCAACGACTACACACCCCTCTTCGGCACCTCCATGGCCACGCCCTTCGTCTCCGGCGTCGCCGCCCTCGTCATCGACGCCCTCGAGACCTCCGGCGCCTACGCCTGGGACTTCGACTCCGACGACTCCCCCGCCCTCGTCAAACTCCTCCTCAACGCCACCGCCACCGAGACCAACGCCAACCGCGAGGGCAGTTCCAACAACCCCACCCTCCAGCGCGCCAGCTCCGGCCCCAACAGCTTCCCCGTCGGCAAGGACCGCTACGAGGGCTACGGCATGATCAACGCCGACGCCGCCGTCGAAGCCTACGTCAAGACCCTCGCCACCGGCGGCGGCTCCGTCACCGAGTCCTTCGACGGCACCGCCACCGGCCGCCGCGCCTTCGCCCGCAAGGTCACGCTCGCCGCCAACCAAACGGTCGCCTGGTCCCTCGCCGTCCCCTCCACCGGCGACTACGATCTCTACCTCTACAGCATGACCCCCGGCACCTACGGCAAGCCGACCGTCCTCGCCTCCAGCACCAACGCCGCCACCGACACCGACGAAAGCATCAGCTACACCCCTTCCGCCGCCACCACCGCCTTTGTCGTCGTGAAACGCGTCTCCGGCTCCGGCAGTTGCACGCTCACCTCCACCCTCTCGGGCGACAGTTTCTCCAATCCCCTCGCCATCTCCAACCTCAGCACGGGCACCACCACCTCGTTCAACGCCAACTTCAGCACCTCCGGCAACAACAGCAGCCTCACCACCGAGACCAGCGAGCCCTCCGAAATCACCTCCAACGGCGGCCAGAGCATCTGGTATTCCTGGACGTCCAACTACACCGGCACCGCCTCCCTCGTCATCACCGGCGGCCAAAAAGCCCAGGTCTACACCGGCACCGCCATCAACGCGCTGACCGTCAAGGGCGCCAGCACCAACAGCGCCACCCAATCGTTCGCCGTCACCGCCGGCACCACCTACCGCATCGCCGTCTTCGGCTCCACCGCCGGCGGCTTCACGATGGCCATCACGCCCTCCACCCTCACCCAGCTCGTCGTCACCAACAGCACCTCCTTCGTCGGCAGCACCTCGGGCACCGGCTCGGCCTCGCCCAGCAGCTCCCTGATCGTGCTCTCCAACATCACCGGCACCATCACCGCGACCAAGATCGCCCTCAACAACATCACCACGACCAACCTCTCCGACTTCGACATCTACCTCCTGCCTGCCTCCGGCGACGCCTCCTGGCTCATCTCCGACGTCGGAGGAAACAACTCCGTCAGCGGCATCACCCTGACCCTGAGCGACAGCGCCTCGAGTTCCATCAGCGGCACCACCGCCCCCGCCACCGGCACCTATAAACCGACGAACATCGACGCGTCCGATAGCGATGTGGATCTTTTCGGCACCTTATCCAGTTACTCCGGCAACACTCCCAACGGCACCTGGCGACTCTGGGTCAAAGACGACGCCAACACCTCCACCTACGGCGACATCACAGGCGGCTGGACCCTGACCTTCGACGTCGGCAACGGCCCCGTCCTCGGATCCACCTCCTCCACCGCCAGCTACACCGAGGACGACGGCGCCACTCTCCTGCAAAGCTCGATCACCGTCACCGACACCACCTCCGACTACAACTCCGGCTCGCTCACCGTCGAACTCACCGCCAACGAAGGCGTCGACGACGTGCTCGCCATCAGCTCCCAAGGCACCGGCTCCGGCCAGATCGGCGTCTCCGGCAGCAACGTCACCTACGGCGGCACCACCATCGGCACCTACGCTGGCGGCACCTACTCCAACGGCGACATCCTCCCCCTCGTTGTCACCCTCAACGCCAGTTCCACTCCCGCAGCCGCCCAGGCCCTGCTGCGCCGCATCACTTTTAAAACCACGTCGCAAAACCCTCCCTCCACCGCCCGCACCGTCACCTTCACGCTCGCGGACGGCAACGGCGGCAGCAGTTCGTTCACCCAGACGGTCAGCGTCGTGCCGGTCAACGACACGCCCACGCTCACCACGATCTCCACCCTCACCGGCGCCACCGAGGACACCGCCTTCACCATCTCCTACACCACCCTCGCCGCCGCCGCCAACGAGGCCGACCCCGACGGCACCACGCCATCCTTCCGCATCGAGTCCGTCCCCAACGGCACCCTCACCAAATCCGGCACCGCCGTCACCGCCGGCACCACCACCCTCTCCTCCGGCGAGTCCCTCGTCTGGACGCCCGCCGGCAACACCAACGGCACCAGCGCCGCCTTCACCGTCAAGGCCTACGACGGCACCGCCGCCTCCACCTCCGCCGTCACGGTCAACGTCACCGTCTCCGCGGTGAACGACGCGCCCACGTTGACCACCGTCAACACCCTCTCCGGCGCCACCGAGGACACCGCCTTCACCATCAGCTACACCACCCTCGCCGCCGCCGCCAACGAAGCCGACACCGAGACCGCCTCGCC
>CBIHRE010000198.1:0-8572 GCA_966212385.1 uncultured Akkermansia sp.
CACCAACACCATGGACGAAATCAGCACCGCAATCACCGCCTACACGACCGCCTTCGGAGGCGTCGTAACCTTGGCCCTCGTTATTACCGGCTTCTTTGTCGGTCGTGCCTGGCTCAAGCGCCTGAAGTAACCATTAGGTGCTTCAACGTGCCTCCCGGGGTAACTCGGGGGGCCTATTGAAATCCCTAAAACATGTTATGGCTCATTTTCACCGCAGGCTTTGTCTTTGGCTGGCATTTCTTTTCTCCTTTGGATTAGTGGCAAATCGAGCGCACGCCATAGCGGCAACTGGTGGCGCTCTTTACTACAATAACCAGACGAAGAGTTATTTCTGCGTAATTGAGTCACGCGTTAACGCTGGCGTGACTCAGTATCGTATGATGTGTAAATGGGGAACCACTACAGTTAGCAGTGGTTCGCCGACTTATGGCGGGTATGCAATCGTCCATTTTCTTAAAGCGGATGGGTCTAATTCCTCCCCAACGTGGAATGGCATATCGGGTATGCCTAATGGTGATCAGGCTAGCCTAAACAGTCCCGGCGCGGGAACGGCTTACACTGGATGGGGTGCGCCGGGCCCGGATGCGGCCAAAATTCGCATTACCGTTCAGCTAACATCGGGTGGCTTGTCGTCGACGATTGGCTCAAACAAAATGACCTACTTTGCGCTTTCCGATGTCAGCGGGGGGCTTCGTAGCATCGGCTTGTCGTATACCAATAATACGAATCAGGAACAGCATGTCGGCGTGGAGAATTCGGCTTATCCGGGCTTAATGCTTGAGGGTTATATTGGCGTAGTTCCTCCGGGTGGAACGTATAGTGTTAATTTCGGTGTGGAGCCGGGGGACACGTCCACTTACCGCCTAGTGAGTATTGATCATAAAGCGGCTTTTGCTGCCGGCGGCGGAAGCGTAAATACATTTTACGCGGTTGACGCCAATGGTAACAAGAGCGGTTCGCTTAACTATGATTTTTCAGGGTTCACGACTCCTCTAACGTCGTCAAAGGGTTATGTTGATGGTGTTGCCACGGATTACGCGACAACTCCAACGGGGGCGCCGGGCGCGGTCAATTCTGGCGCTACTCCGTCGGGCATCCCCGGTCCAGTGTTGCAGCCTGTAACCTCGGGGCAGACTGCAACGGGCGTTATTGGCATTTCATCTTCTCCGGCTGGCGGCCTCACGGTGGCTGACTATAATGCCGGTATAAATGGCATCAATAGCCAGCTAAACCAAATCAAGGGTATGATCGGGAGCGGCTCCGGTGGTGGCGGTTCGTCAAACGTCACGGTCGATTTCTCGGGAGTTAACTCGCGTCTTGATACTGCCAATGGGCATTTATCAGGAATCAGCACGAAGTTGGACACGGCTAATACTAGCTTGGAAAAGCTGGGGACGCAGGCGGATACGGTTGCCGCATTGCAGGACGGCACACCTTCAATTTCAGACATGTCCGATGAAGGTATGGACAAGGGAGCAGAGGCCAAGGCTCGCGTTCCGGGTGGGGGAATGAACACGCAACCGAGTCAGATTTCCGTAGCTGGCGGGGCTCCGAGCTTCGTAATAACATTTCCGGCTGTGATGGGCGGAGGCGCTGTAAACCTTAATCCGTTTGGGTCGGACAGGTTTGGCGGCGTCGTTGACTGGTTTAGAACGGCGACTAGCTGGGCTGTCATAGTCACCTTTGGTGTTTGGGCCTCGCTGCGCGTTTCTGAATGGGTAAGGGGCGCTTCTCAGATAAGACAGGCTAAGGGTAACGCGGTCGTGGCTGGCACAGGCGCACAGGCTACGGCGCTTCTTGCTGCTGGTGTCATTACTGTATTCGTCTCTACGTTCTTCGTAGCCATCTTCGGGTGGCTCTACGGGGATTTTGCTCTTAGTTCTATCTTGGCGATACTGCCGCACAATCCGCTTACTGGCTTGGCTTCCGGTGCTGTTTGGATGTTGGACCGCTGTTTTCCGATTGCTACTATGGTAGCTGCCTTGGTCGCTCGGGTTGGTTGGAATTTCTATGCTAGTAGTGTCTTCGCCTTCGCTATGACTGCCATTCGTTTCGTTGTCCCATGAATCCGATTGAATTTATACCTGATTGGGCTGTCACAGACGAGGCGAAGGTGTTCGCCTTTGGTTTCGCGTTCGCCATGTTGGTGCGCCTAACACGATCCATTATCCGTCATGTCCGGCGCGCTGGGACTGAGCGCATAGACTAATTACGCAGCGTAAATCCTATGCCGATTCATGTCATATTGGGCAAGCCTGGCTCGGGCAAGTCGCTTTACGCAACGTCGAGACTCATTGAAGAGCTGGCAAATGGGACGCGAAACGTTGTAACGAATCTTCCGATACGTCCGGACCGTCTAAACGAGTATTTGCAAAAGACGTATCCGGACCGGGACTGTAGGATGCTCCAGCGGCTTCGCCTTCTCACGGATGATGAATTGCGTGAATTCTGGAAATACCGTGGCCCGGAGGGGGGGGATGTGGATGGCAAGTCGGGTGTCGCCTACTTCCTTGACGAGGCGCATATAGCTTTTAATGCGCGCGACTGGGCAGCCTTGGGGCGGGGCGCGATTAACTACCTTTCTCAGCACAGAAAGCTAGGCGATATAGTTTGGCCGATTACCCAGTCTCCCGGGAATCTCGATAAACAATTCCGCAGCGTGGCGGAGGATTTCACCGTTTTAAGGAATGAATACACGGCAAAATACGGCCCGTTTCGTGGTCGTGGGCGCTTTGTGCGGCGCACTTATCTTTCTGAGCCTTCTGGCAATGCGGAGCCTTTCGAAAAGGCGACGTTTACGTTGGATAAGGAAGGAATCGCCTCGTGTTATGACACGGCTAAGGGAATCGGTGTTCACGGTTCTAAAGCGGATATAGGCCGGCGCGCGAAGGGCTGGTCGATCTGGTGGGCGTTCGCTGGGGCCTTCGTCCTGGCTGCTCTGGTTGGCATTGTGCCTTACCTCTTGGGCAAGGGCGCGCAAGCGTTCGTCACGAAGGGCAAGGGGCAGGCAAAAACCGTAGCGGCGGCTGTCGGGGGTGGTGGATTTGTTGCCTCCCCCTCCCCTACTCCACCGCCGTCCGTGGTTGTGGAGCCTGTGGCTGAAGCTGCTGCGCCTGCTGTCCCGCTGTATGCGACGGGCTACGTTTTAAGGGGTAAGCGCATCGTTTACCAACTGTCAGACGGTCGGCGGGTGTCGGAGACTGACCCGGAATTAACAGAGGTCAATCCGCGTTGGTTTAGGTGGCAAGGGCGTAGGGTATGGGTCATGCCTCGAACGCCAGCCATAGAGCCTCCGCAGGCCGTTCTTGCCCCCTCCCCTGCTCCTGTGGCGGTGATTGACTCGCCTCCGCCTGTGCCTGTCGAGGTCGCTGCGGTCAGCGGTCCAGAGACGGGGCCGATTGGCAAGCCATCGGGCCGCATAGGTCGCTGAGGGTAAATGCGCGTGGATACACCGAGCAGCTAAGCTAGAGTGTGGATTTTTTGGTTGGGAGGAACACGCGCCCCTAGGCGCGTCGGTGGCGCGAAGCGCGGTTGCACAGAGGGGGAGCCGCCGCGAAGCGGTGGGGGACGCAGTCCCGGCCCGCCGGAGGCGACGAGCGAAGCTCGCTAAGCGGCTGCGCCGTTCTGGTCCTTGGGGGACTTTAGGGACTTAACAAACTCTCTTACGCTGCGTAATTGTTCGGGCGTTAGGTCGGAGAGTTCGCGCCCCCAGAATGCGCAGAATGAAGCTACGTTGCCCCCAACGAAGTCGGTTAGGTTGGAAATACGTCCGTAGGCCTCTGCGCCTAATGTAATAGTTGTCACGCCCCGTTCATTCGTTTTCATCGGCGGCGCAGTATGCGCAAGGCGGAAAGCTGCGCAAGTCTCGAAAAAAACACAGCGTAAGTCGTTGTAGTGTAAGACAGTCTATTTATTGTGCGATAAAACGAATCGACGCCTGTTGATGCCGGATTCTGGCAGTTCATGGGTCGCGTAAGGCTCGGTCATGGGAATGGTTAATGGCGCCACGCTGGGCGCATGCCAGTCGAGTGCCAAACCGCCGACGTGTTCAGAAGCCGGAAATCAGCCACTAGTGCCGGCCTTAAGGAATGGGTTCCGGCGCGACGAGCCGGATTTCTCCGGCGATCGATTCGGCGCCTTTGGTCGCGGGCGGAACAACGAAAAAGCCTCGCCCGATCACCCGCTCCTCGGGCGAGCTTCCCGATGCGCGGCGCATGGCCGCGCTGAAGCTCACCTTTCGGCCATCGAGAAGGATGAAACTGCCGGCGGCGGCACCGTTTTTGCCGGTTGCGGTGAATGCGAACTTGCGGGGATTCGCCGTTGTCGTCGGTGACAGCGTCACTTTGCCGGCCGTATCGATGGCCAAATCACCGGGCAACCCGGATGCGCCAGGCAACTCCGCTCCACTGATTTCGAAAGAGAAAATACCGGTGCCGAGCTCCAAACCCAAGGTTTCGGCCCAAGTAATCGCCGGCAAAGCGGTCGTGGCCGCACGGGGCGGCGTCCACGAAGCCGGGCTCGCCGTTCCATCCAAGGCAAAACCGGCGCGGAAGTTGGCGTCGATCACCGTTCCGGTGGCGATGGATTTGCGCCATACGACCGTGGTCGGCCCGAGATCTTTCAGGTGCAATTCACCAGCCAGGTAGCTGTGCGCACGCGCGCCGTAAGGGCGTCCAAACAAGCGATAGCCACCGTCGGCGTCGGGCCGGACAGACGCGCTCAAGCTGCTTCCGTCCGGCAGCTTTGCGACGAGCGTAAACGCGCCGCTCGGCGGCACCGTGAAAGTCGCATGGCCGCTGCCCGTCGGAATTGGCCGGAGATCGCCTTCCGCGTTGGAAAAGAAATCGGAGAACCATGCGGAGCGCGAGCCCCCCCACGTCAGCGGAGCGTTTGCGGTTGGCGCAAAAATGCGTGGTCCGACACCACTCGCGATCCGGGTCGTGCCGCGGTAGACGTCGAGACGGACTTCGTCTGCGGCAAGACGCAGGAGTTGCACGGAATAGCCGTGGCTGGCGGCCGCGCTAGTGCCGATGGCAACCGCGGGATCGGCGTCGCCCAGGCCGGGATCAAGCTGGATAGCGCCCCGAAGCGCGAGCGCGGCCCCCTCGCCCTCCCAGTTAAGCGTGCCGGTAAAGGTCGGCGCGGTCGCGGAGACTTGCAGCTCAACTTTGCCGGCGGGCTTGCCGTCCGCCTCGGACATCAAAAGCGCTTCGTAAGCGCCGCCAAAACCGACCACCCGAATGAAACCGGGCGAGAAAACGAACGCATAATTGGTATCCGCCCCGCCGCTGAGAGTGATCGGATAATCACCCGGTTTGCTGCCTTTGATCGCGGTCGTTTTGGCGACCGGGAGCTTGATCAAGCCATCCTTCGTGTCGGAGCCCAGGAAACCCGAGTAAATGAGCTCGATGGGCTTGTTGTCGGTGCCGACCAGACGGCGCTGATTCCGAGGGGCCACGCCGAGGCTGGCCTTCGTTATCTGCAGCACACCGGAACTCGTTCCGGTCACGAGCGGATCAACGATCGCGAGGCGGACCGGATAGCTGCCGACATTGCGCGGAGGCGCCGCGGAGCCGCCATAGGTCACAGACGCGGCGACCTCCGCTGGATCGATGACAAAGGAAATCGGACGCGGAGCCGCCGCGTAGGTCTGACTCAAATTCCCCAGACTTATGGTGGCGGGACGACGAACGGTGAAACTGCGCTCTATGGCCGGGGCCGGATCGAAGCCGGCGCCGCCTGGCTGCGTCGCACGCACGACGACCACGCCCGGAGCCGTCGGAGTGAGGACGTTTCCGACCAGTGTCGCAGGTCCGGAAGCGAGTTCAAAGGTTACGCCAAGCCCCGAACTGGAGGTCGCCGTCAGCGTTTTCGGCGCCTCTCCGAGAACCGCGTCCTTTAACGGAGCAAAGTCGAGAATCTGGGCGCGGGCGTCGAAGGCGTTGATCGTGACAGTGGCCTCACGTTTTTCACCAAGACGGGCGCCGCCCAGCATCGGTTCGCCGAGCCTGACCGTGAACGTTTCCCCCTCGTCGGAAAGCGAGTCGGTGCGAAGCGGGACGAGGATCACGCGATCCGACGCGTCGCCATCGGTCCAGCTGAGCGTCCCGGCCGCAAGCGTATAATCCGAGTCGAACGTGGCGGTGTCCGCGGGATTACCTCGTGCCGCGGCGTAGGCGACGATCGCCGAGCCAAGGGAACCGCCGGTGCGAGTGACCGTGAGCGCCACCGAGTGACCCTCGCGGCCGGAGTAGGAATCGCTGGAAAACCCGACCGCCCCAGGCGCGCCGGACAGCCCCGGGATGAAGCGCCACAGCGGGCGTTGCAGGCTTGAGCCTTGGAAGGTGGCGGGGTCGCCGGCCAAGAGGCACTTTCCATCAGGCAACAGGGCTAGATCCAGAACACGACCGCCCAGTCCGCCCGCCTCGGCGAAAACTTCATCGGGCGTGCCGTTTTCGTTCAGCATCGCGACGCGCGAGCACGCGACGGAGCCTACGCCGGAGAAGTTTCCGCCGACGAGGATGCGGTTATCCGGGAGCGCACGTAGCGCGGTGACAATGCGCTGCTCTGTCGGCAACGAACTCGGAAACGAGAAACGAGGCGCGAAGGATGTGTCGACCGCTCCCGAAGAGGAAAGACGGGCGAGAAATTGACGGGGGCCCAGGCCACCGAAGCCGGTGAAGGAACCCGCGACGAGAATGCGCCCGTCGGCCTGGACCGCGACACGGAAAGCCGAAGTGAGCGCGTTTGTGGCGGTTGCGGAATGGGCGCCATATCCGACATCGAAGGAGGTGTCGCGGCTGCCGTTGGCGTTCAAGCGGGCGACGCCGGATTTGAAGCCCACGCCCGGTAGTCCCGAGTAGGACAGGCCGCCAGCAATGACGACCTTGCCGTCGGGCTGGAGCGCGATCGAGCGCAGCGTCGTGGCCAAAAATGTGGGCGCGGCGAAACTCGTGTCGATCGAGCCGTCGGGCATCAGGCGCACGAGTCGGTTGCGTCGGACGCCTCCGAAGTTCTCGAAAGCGCCCGCCACGAGGATGCGTCCGTCGGGTTGCACGACTATGTCATGGACATCATCGCTGGCGCCCACGCCAGGCTTGAACGAGGGATCGATCGAGCCGTCGGCGTTTATGCGGGCGATACGGCCGGCGGGGAGACCGCCGAAGTTTGTGAAATCGCCGCCGACCAGCACGCGTCCGTCGGCCTGCAAGGCGAAGCTCCGAATCTGGGCGTCCGCGCCCGCCCCGGCGGAAAACTCGACATCGATGGCACCGGAGCTCGTGAGGCGGGCGATGCGGCCGATGCCGCTCGTGATGGTGCCCGCGGAGTCCTGAAGCAGCGTGAAATTACCGCCGACGAGGACCGACCCGTCGGGAAGGGGCAAGATCCGGTTGAGCGTGCTGCCGATGAAATCGGAGCGAAAGGTGCCGTCGGTGGCGCCCGATTCGGCGATCGTCACCTCGGCCGCGGCGGGCCCCACCCGCACGCCGCCGGTGACCGCGCCGAGCCGCACTCGGAAAGTCTCGGCGCCTTCGGCTGTTCCATCGGGCGCGAGCGTGATCGACACGGTTTTGTCCGCCATATCGCCGTCTTCCCAGGACACGACTCCCAACCTCGCGCCGTAGTCGAAGCCCGCCTTGGCGGTGGCGTCCTCGGTGGCGTAGGCGACCGAGATTTGCCCGGACGGCTCGCCGCTTCGGCGTAGCACCAGCGTGACGGCGCCGCCTTGTTCCGAAGCCAGAACCGAGGGCGCGACCCAATGCACGCGCCGGCCGATGGAGACCTCCACGTCGAGCCATTCGTCCGCGCCGGAGCCGCCTTGGGCGACGGGCTTGAGCGTGATGGCCGCGGCGGCGTCGTTGAAGGTGGAGCCGACCGGCAACGCGGCGTCTTCGGGATCGGAACCCGGCGTCGAAAGATCGAGCAGATCGCCCGGGCGGTTGGAATTGTATCCCCAGATCACATACGCGCCGTTGTTCAGAGACGGATTTTCGGTGCCGCGACGATAGCCGATCCAGTAGTCGCGAGCGGGATCGCGCACGATCTTGAGGGCCCGAGGCAGGCTCAGATCGGCGCCCGCGGCGTCGATACGGTGCACCCGGTAGACGCCGCTGGCGCCGGCCACGGAGACGGAGTCGTCGGGGATCCAGCGGAGCAGGGATTTGTTCCAAGGGCCGAAATCCTCGGCGGCGGACAATTGTTCGCCGCCCCCCATCAGGTCGAAGGGATCGCCGTATTCGAGCGACTGGCCGTTGTCGGAAACAGGGTTTCCGTCCGCGACCTTCCAAAGGTTGGCGTGGCGCAATCCGTAGGTGTGGCCGATCTCGTGAGCGACGACACGGAACGAATAGGCGCCGTTTACCCAAAAGTTGGACCCGGTGACGGTCGCGAGGCCGCCATAGGTGATCTTAGATTTGGTTCCGGTCGAGCCGTCGACGAGACCGCTGAGGCTCGAGAAAACCACGCCGATCCGATCATAGGCCGAGAGCGTGAAACCGGCCTTGCTCGCCGCGGCTCGCGCGTCTTCGTGCAGTTTCGCGTTTTCCCCTTTGGTTGCGTAATCCACTGCGGT